>NZ_JBFULT010000978.1:0-1469 GCF_054049755.1 Bradyrhizobium sp. P5_C11_2 | reverse complement strand
GATCTGGAGCGAGCTCTGGATCAGCCGGACCAACCGGACCAGCCGGTGACGCGGCCGCGCGGGCCGCGTCGGCTCGGCCTGTCCGGCAAGCTGCTGCTGCTGACCGTTCCCCTGGTGATGATTGCGGCCGTCCTGCTCTACGTGCCTGCGATCGCCAACTTCTGGGTCAACCGGCTCAACGATCGCGTGGCGGCGGCCAACACGGCGGCGCTGGTGCTCGATGCGGCGCCGCTCGGCATGGTTCCCGATTCGCTGTCGCGCCAGATCCTGAAAAGCATCAATGCCCGCGCGGTCGCCATCAAGATGGGCCAGCAGCGCCGCCTGCTCGCCAGCGACAATCTGCCGACCGCCATCGAGCACGACATCGACCTGCGCGACATGACGGCCTGGGAGGCGATCACCGGCTCGTTCCGGATGATGCTGGAGACCGGCAACCAGGCCATCCGGATCGTCGGCCCCGGCGTCGGCAGCGCCCAGTTCATCGAGATCGTGACAGATGAATTGCCGCTGCGGCAGTCGATGTATCGCTTCTCCCGCAACGTCGTGGTGGTGGCGCTGATCATCGCGGCGCTGACCGCGGGCCTGGTCTACCTCGCGCTTCATTATCTCTTCGTGCGGCCGATGCGGCGGCTGACCGCGAGCCTGGTCGGCTTCCACGAAAATCCGGAGAGCTCGGCGCGGATCATCGTGCCGAGCCAGCGCAGCGACGAGATCGGGGTCGCCGAGCGCGAATTGTCGGACATGCAGCGCGATCTGATGTCGATGCTGAATCAGAAGAGCCGGCTTGCCGCCCTCGGCCTCGCCGTCTCCAAGATCAACCACGATCTGCGCAACCTGCTCGCCTCGGCGCAGCTGTTGTCGGACCAGCTCGCCAGCGTGCCCGATCCGCGGGTGCAGCGATTCGCGCCAAAGCTGGTGCGCTCGCTCGAGCGCGCCATCGCGTTCTGCCAGTCGACGCTGTCCTACGGTCGCGCCCAGGAGGCCGCGCCCGACCGCCGCATGCTCCTGATCGAGCCGGTGGTGCTGGAGGTGCGCGAGACCGCAGGCCTCGCCAGCGACGCCTCGATCGCCTGGGTCGCCGCGATCGAGCGTGGGCTCGCGGTCGATGCCGATCCCGACCAGCTCTTCCGCGTGCTGCTCAACCTTGTCCGCAACGCCGCCCAGGCGCTGGAAAGCCATTCGTCGGGCGGCGACGGTGGCGTGCAGCAGATCCGGATCACGGGCAAGCGCGAGGGTGCCGTCGCCATCCTGGAGGTGTCCGACACCGGCCCCGGCGTCCCCCCGAAGACCCGGGAGCACCTGTTCGAGGCGTTCCAGACCTCCGGCCGCCCCGGCGGCAGCGGCCTCGGCCTTGCGATTGCCGCCGAGCTCGTCCGCGCCCATGGCGGCGACATCCATCTGGTCGAAGGCACCATCGGCGCCACCTTCCGCATCGTCATCCCCGACCGCCCCGTGGAACTGCTCTCGAT
>NZ_JBFULT010000977.1:0-1474 GCF_054049755.1 Bradyrhizobium sp. P5_C11_2 | reverse complement strand
GGCCAGGCCTGCGCAGCAGATCAGCAGGATGGTCTTGAACGAAGAATCGGCAAGACGCGTTTCGACAGCGGCCGGCATCGCGGCGAGTGAAATCATGCTCATGTTCATTCCCCCCTTTTGTTGACCTGAATTGCATCAGGTGAGGGAACTCTTAGAGCAAAAAGTTTTATGCGGGCTTGCGAGGGATCGTTAACAGAATCGCAATGGACGCGTGATCGCTGCGAGCAGCAGTCGTTACGACCGGTCTCAGTGGCGGCCGGCCTTCAGCACATTGRCAATGGTATGGGCCGTCATGGCGGCACGATCCGAGGCGCGCTGCTCGGCCAGCCGATCTCTGGCCTTTTCCTCGATCAACAGCTCGATCAGGGCCAGCCGCTTGTCCTCGTCGTCCGCCTCGGTCAGCAGGCGGTGATAGCGGTGATAGTCGAACCCAATATTGTTCTGCTTACGCATGTCACGCCCCCCGTACAGATACGCCACACACGGATTGATTGTTTCCCATCAGAAACAAACGGGCAAGTGTCATGCTGCGTGGAACCGCAATCACCTGTGAATTGCAGACCTTGAGGGGGCCGGCCGGGCGTTGTGCGCCGGCTCAATCCGGATTGTGGTCGGCAAACATCTTCAGGCCGACGAAGCTCGCATCGGGCTTCGTGACCAGCCTGGTCGGGATGTTGCGGAGATAGTCCTGGAAGCGTCCCTTGGCTTCGAAGCGCGCCCGGAATGCGGAGGCGACAAGGAATTCCGGGAAGCGCGGCACGATCCCGCCGGCGATATAGACACCGCCGCGGGCGCCGAAGGTCACGGCGAGATTGCCCGTGACGGAGCCGAGGATGGCGCAAAACATGTCCAGCGTTGCGCGGCTGAGTTCGCAACTGCCCTCCAGGGCCGCCTTGGTGATGGCAGCGGCATCGCGGTGCGGCACCTGAGCGCCGTCGACCTCGGCCAGCGCCTCGTAGAGGCTCTGAAGGCCGGAACCGGAGAGCGCGCCACGCTCGATCGAGACGTGGCCGAGGCGCCGGCGCAAGCACGCGATCACGCGTTCCTCGCGCTCGTTCTCCGCCGGCAGGGTGGCGTGGCCGGCCTCGGTAACGACGGCCAGCCGGGCACCATGGCGTTCAACCAGGCAGGAGACGCCAAACCCGGTCCCGGGCCCGACCACCAGCAACGGTTCTCCGGCCAAGCCGCCTTCTAAGCCGCCTTGGCCGCCAAGCGGAATCAGGTCGGCGGGCTGCAAGGCGGGCAGCGACCAGGCCACCACCTCGAAATCGTTGAGCACGTGCGCGCTGTCGAGGCCGAGCGTCGGCTGGAGCTCGTTGCCGTCGATGACCCACGGGCTGTTGGTCATGACGCAGCGGTTGTTGGTCACGGGTCCGGCGACGGCCAAGACGGCTCTTTTGGGCTGCTCGCCGGCGGACCGTCGCGCGAGGACATCGACAATGGCCTCCCGGACCGTCGGGAAGTCGGCGACCTT
>NZ_JBFULT010000976.1:0-1476 GCF_054049755.1 Bradyrhizobium sp. P5_C11_2 | reverse complement strand
GGCCAACTCCGCCTCGCGCTCCCGCGTCTCGTCCACCGGCTCCGGCACGTGCGGGCCCATCGGGTCTTCCCGGCGCGATTTGCGGGCACGCAGCATGTCGAGGCAGATGCGCGCGACCACCGTGGTCAGCCAGCCCCGCAGGTTCGCGACATCGGACGTGTCGCTGCGGCTGAGCCGTAGCCAGGCCTCCTGCACGGCGTCGTCGACCTCGCCGCGCGAGCCCAGCATCCGGTAGGCGACGCTGCGCAAATGGTCCCGGTTGGCCTCGAACTGCCAGCTGAGAAAATTTTCTTCGACGTTTTTTTCGGTCATCGGTCACATTCCCTCATCGCGATCCGTCATGCCCATGACGAAGCCAATCCGGCCGATGTGACCGGAACCTTCGAAATTCGACCGATGGAGACGACAATGATGCACGCCCGCATGAATCACCCCGTCATGGTCCTGCCCGAGGCCATGAATGTCCTGCAATCTCTCGGCAATTTGACCAAGCAGGGCCTGCCGGAAAAGCTCCTGGAACTGGTGCACCTGCGCGCCAGCCAGATCAATGGCTGCAGCGTCTGCGTCGACATGCATCCCAAGATCGCCCGCAAGGCGGGCGAGACCGACGAGCGCCTGTTCGCGGTGTCGGCCTGGCGCGATGCGCCCTATTTCACCGACGCCGAGCGCGCGGCGCTGGCGCTCACCGAATCCGTCACCCGTCTCGCCGATCGCGAAGATCCGGTGCCGGACGCGATCTGGAACGCGGCCGCCAAGCATTTTGACGAGCGCGAGCTTGCAACCCTGATCCTCTCGATCGCGACGATCAATGTCTGGAACCGGCTCAACGCGACGATCAAGATGCCGGTCGGCGTGTGGAAGGTGGCGTGAGTTTCTTCGCCTCTCCCCGCGCGCGGGGGGAGGCCGGAATTTGCGCAGCAAATTCCGGGTGAGGGGGAGTCTCCGCGATTCTAACTCTTACCGTCCTCGCGGAGGCTCCCCCTCACCCCACCCTCTCCCCGCAAGCGGGGCGAGGGAGATCAACGGCGGTGCGCTCCTTACACGCGCTACTCCGCCAGAAACGCGTTCACGGCCTCGCCATACTCCAGCGGCGCCTGCTCGAACATCCAGTGGCCGGCATTCGGGATCACCGCCGTCCTGCTGCCTGCGATGTGCTCGGCCAGCACGCGCCACATCACCGCCAGGCTTCCCGTCGTCGCGCCGCCGCCGATCAGCAGCGTCGGCGTCCTGATCGCCTGCGCGTCCGCGAGCGTATAGGGCTTTCGCTGCTCGTTGATCTGGCCGAGGAAGGTGATGGCGTTGTCGCGCAATTGCTGTTTCGCCGCCGCCGGCACGCGTCGCCATGAGCCGTCGCCTTCGATGCCTTCATAGAAGTTCTGCAACGCGCCCTCGATGTCGCCGGCCCGGATCATCTCGACCGAGCGTGCCGTGCGCGCGGCGAGCGGCGGATGCGCGGGCGTGCCGGCCGGCACCGGC
>NZ_JBFULT010000975.1:0-1478 GCF_054049755.1 Bradyrhizobium sp. P5_C11_2 | reverse complement strand
GTATCGATAGAGCGAAACGAGAATGCTGACAAAGAAGCCAACAACGGCGAGCAATCCAAAGCAGGTAATACTAGTCTGCAGCAATTTCAGAAAGAGATCCTCTTTGGGGGACGCTTGAGCCGATTCCTTTGTCTCTTTTTCATTGCCTATCTCTACCTGCAGCTTCTCTAAGCTCGGTTGAGCATAGAGTTCGCTCAATCGTGCGTCGCGTTCGTTGAGGTCTTGGATTTCGCGTAAGACGGCGAGGAACGAATCTGGGGTGAATACTTTGCCTTCGAGAGCGGCCATGAATTCTTTCAGCTCAACGCGAGGGACGCCGACGAAGAAGGAAGCTTCGCCTCTACTCGTGGTGCAGGCTCTCACGCGATATCGGAATGTGAGCATGGGGTCGCGCCTTCCCTAATAAGAAAGCTGCCCAAGCTGCGACGGTTGCTAGACCGAGCGCCACGGCCGTCGGTGCGATGAAGTCCTTTAAGAAGGAAACGGAAGCAAATGAGGAGAGCAGGGCGACTGTCGCCCAAAAGGTGGTCCTAATAGCGCTCCGAGCGAAAGTTCGCTTGCTATCCGTGGGCTTACGGCGCCCTGTTTCAATCTGGGCCTGTGAAATCCCCAGCAGCTAAGCATCAGCCAAGCCCGTGCCGCGGGGCTTCGGTCCCCGCGCTCACGCGGCCGGTGCAGACATCGGKCCTGTTGCTTTAGCCCGGCGGGCTTTTCTTTTGGCTTTTGCGGGCGCGGCAAACTGGGGCCTGCTTTCAGGCCGCTGTTCTTGTGCTCTGGTTGATTGCTTCGGGCAGAGAAACCTAGCGGACCACCGCTGCTCGAACCTTCGTTGGACGTCCAGAGGGACGGCGGACATCGGAAAATCTCCTCGCCCCCGGGGTTCATTGCCTTAACGCGGAGGGTGCTCCAAAGGTCCTCAGCCGTGCGCCCATCGCAACCGGAAGCGTCTGGCGGTTGGCATGCTGGCGGGCCTACTCTTGGGCGCGATAGCCCTGGACGGCGAGCAGCTCTCTGATCCACGCCACCTTCTCTTTGGCGCTGCTCGGTCCCTCTATGGTCTTCCGGATGTCCTCGACCAGGCCCTCTAATCTCAGTCGATGCGCGCGGTCAGTTTCGCGGCGGCGGGCGTCTGCAATCTCATCGAGAGCAACCATGGGGCGAATATTGCCGATTTTTCCCGATGCGTCAAAGCGCCGTTGGCGGGGCGAGGACGCGATCGCCAACCCTGATCGGCTCCTCGAAAGGCCGCCAGCCCGCCTTCATCAGGTACGCTTCGCGCTGTCCGCGATTGCGCGTTCAACTTCTGAGGCGAGAACCATCAGGTGATCGGCCAGCCTCGTGAAAAGCTCGCGCTTCTTCGGGTCGGTCGCCAGGTCGCGGATGAGGGCGCACTCGGCCGCATCAGTGCGGAGCTTTTCCAACTGAGCCTGCATGTCTTTCATCGCAGCTACTCCGTTCCCTGATGGGAACCGTATAGC
>NZ_JBFULT010000974.1:0-1483 GCF_054049755.1 Bradyrhizobium sp. P5_C11_2 | reverse complement strand
GCAACAAGGACAGCCACGCGCGGCCAGCGCGTCGTGCGGGCAGGGGGAAATCTGTTTGGCCGATGAGTTCATTCTCGAAACGGAAGGCTTGACCAAGGAGTTCGCGGGCTTCTTTGCCGTTCGCGACGTTGCGCTCAAGGTTCGCCGTGGGAGTATTCATGCGCTGATCGGCCCGAACGGGGCCGGTAAGACGACATGCTTCAATCTTTTGACGAAGTTCCTCAAGCCGTCCGCCGGGAAAATCCTGTACAAGGGACAGGATATCACCGCGATGGCGCCGGCCGACGTGGCTCGCATGGGACTGGTACGTTCATTTCAGATCTCGGCGGTATTTCCGCACATGACCGCGGCGGAAAACGTTCGTGTTGCGCTTCAGCGCCAGCACGGCAGCTCCTTTGATTTCTGGCGCTCCAAGTCCGTGCTCAACCACTTCAACCATCGCGCGCAGGAGCTGTTGAACGATGTCGGCCTCAGCGAATTTGCCAATACGCCGGCCGTCGAGATGCCCTATGGGCGCAAGCGCGCGCTCGAGATCGCAACCACGCTCGCGCTCGACCCGGAGATGATGCTCCTGGATGAACCGATGGCCGGCATGGGCCACGAGGACATCGACAAGATCGCGGCGCTGATCAAGCGTATCTCGGCCAAGTACACCATTCTGATGGTGGAGCACAATCTGAGCGTCGTGGCCAACCTCTCCGACATCATCACCGTGCTGACGCGCGGACAGGTGCTCGCGCAAGGCCATTATAACGAGCTCTCGAAGGACGAGCGCGTCAAGGAAGCCTATCTGGGAGCCGGTCATGCCYGAGACTGCGATTGCGGAAGCTCCGGCAAAGGCCGCGACCGGCGGGATCATCCTCCAGGTTCGCAACCTGGAAGCCTGGTACGGAGAGTCCCACATCCTCCACGGGATCAACTTCGACGTGAATGCAGGCGAGGTCGTCACCCTTCTCGGGCGTAACGGCGCCGGCAAGACGACGACGCTGAAATCGATCATGGGCATCATCGGCAAGCGTACCGGCTCGGTGAAGTTCAACAACGAGGACATTATCCGCACCACCTCGGACAGGATCGCGCGGATGGGAATCGCGTTCTGCCCGGAGGAGCGGGGAATCTTCGCCAGTCTCGACGTGCGGGAGAACCTGCTGCTGCCGCCGGTGGTGCGTGCAGGCGGATTGCCGCTCGAACAGATATTCGATCTGTTTCCGAACCTGAAGGAGCGGCTCAACAGCCAGGGAACCAAGCTGTCCGGCGGCGAGCAGCAGATGCTCGCGATCGCGCGCATTCTGCGCACCGGGGCGAGCTTCCTGATGCTGGACGAGCCGACCGAGGGTCTCGCGCCCGTCATCATCCAGCAGATCGGCCACACCATTGCGCGGCTCAAGAAGGAAGGTTTCACGATCCTTCTGGTCGAGCAGAACTTCCGGTTCGCCTCCACCGTCGCCGACCGCTACTACGTGGTCGAGCACGGCAAGATCAT
>NZ_JBFULT010000973.1:0-1490 GCF_054049755.1 Bradyrhizobium sp. P5_C11_2 | reverse complement strand
GCCGGGTGCTGATGCCGGGGCTGATCGATGCGCATTGGCACGCGATGCTGGTGCGTCCGACGCCGGCCGGGGCCCTCGGCGACATCGGCTACAACAATCTGCTCGCCGCCAGTGAGGCGACCGCGACGCTGATGCGCGGCTTCACCACGGTGCGCGACATGGGCGGGCCGAGTTTCGGCCTCAAGCGGGCGATCGACGAGGATCTCGTCGCCGGTCCGCGCATCTATCCCTCCGGTGCCATCATCACCGTCACCAGCGGTCATGGCGACTTCCGGCAGCTCTCCGATCTGCCGCGAACGATCGGCGGCATGCTCAGCCGCATGGAGCAGGTCGGCGGCAGCATGGTCGCCGACAGTCCCGACGAGGTGCGCGTTCGCGCGCGCGAGCAGCTCATGCAGGGTGCCTCGCAGGTCAAGCTCACGGCGGGCGGCGGCGTCGCGTCGCCCTTCAGCCCGCTCGACGTCTCCACCTTCACCGAACCCGAGCTGCGCGCGGCGGTCGAAGCCGCCGACAATTGGGGCACCTATGTCGCCACGCACGCCTATACGCCGGTCGCGATCCAGCGCTCGATCGCAGCCGGCGTGAGATGCATCGAGCATGGTCACCTCATGGACGAGGCGAGCGCCAAGCTGATCGCGGAGAAGGGGATCTGGCTCAGCACGCAGCCGTTCCTGGATGCCGCCGCCGCAAGCGCGCTCGGACCTGCAGAGCAGGACAAGATGCGGCAGGTGGTCACCGGCACCGACCGCGTCTACGCGCTGGCGAAAAAGTACGGCATCAAGACCGCGTTCGGCACCGACGTCCTGTTCTCGAAGGCGTTGGCGGACAGGCAGGGCTCAATGCTGGCCGCGCTCACGCGCTGGTACACGCCGGCCGAAGCGCTGGCCATGGCGACATCGAGCAATGCCGAATTGCTGAGCCTGTCGGGTCCGCGAAATCCCTATCCCGGCAAGCTCGGCGTGGTGGAGGAGGGCGCGCTCGCCGATCTCCTGCTCGTCGACGGCAATCCGCTCGACAACATCAAGCTCGTCGAAGATCCCGCGAAGAACCTTGTGGTGATCATGAAGGGCGGCAAGATCTACAAGAACAGTCTCGCGCGCTGAGGCGCGTGCGTGCACTGACCACATCAGGTGCGCTTGCCAACGCATGATGCCCCAGGAAACCGGATCGCTTCTAGTCCCGATCGTCCGCAACCGGCTTTCGGCGCCGCAAGGTGGCTGCGATTTGAGAGATCGCGATTGGCTTCGGAGGGCTTGTCACAATCTCCGGCCTGTCATCGGACGCATGGCTTCTCAGCGTTTCCAGCACCAGAAAGAATTTCTCGGCTAGCATGAGTCAAGCTCGCTGACGCAGTCATCGTCTCGAAGGACGACAAGATTCGCTGTGAATTCGACCACTTACTGCGCCCGGCGGCAATTTAATTCGTGGGGTCACGGTGGATTGTGACGAACTTTGCCGGTTCCTTGCGTCCGCTGCGTCGTGTGGACGAT
>NZ_JBFULT010000972.1:0-1496 GCF_054049755.1 Bradyrhizobium sp. P5_C11_2 | reverse complement strand
GGCGTGAAGCTGGTCGAGGCGGCGCGCGGAAAACTGCGCCAGCCCGAGGAGGATCTGATCGAGACTGCGGTCAATAAATGCAGCGCCCGCCTCCCCGGCACGGCGGTGTTCCTGGCATCCGCAGCGAAAGGCGTGCCGCTGGCGCTGACGCAGTTCGTCAATCACAACCACGTGCTGCATGAACGTATCGTCCTCGTCACCGTCCTGATCGAGGAATCGCCGCACATCACGGACGAGGACCGCACCGAGGTGATCGAGATCATCCCGGGCATCACCCGCGTGGTCCTGCACTACGGCTTCATGCAGAATCCGACGATCTATGACGGACTGACGCTTGCCTGCCGCCAGGGCAAGCTGCCCGGCATCGACCTCTCCGACATCACCTATTACGTCGGCCGCGAGACCATCATCCCGCGCGAGGACGTCCCGGGCATGTGGGTCTGGCGCGAAACCGTATTCGCCTTCCTCCAGCGCAACGCCGAACGCTCAGCCGCGTTCTTCGGCGTGCCGACCAAGCAGGTGGTGGAGTTCGGGACGGAGCTGGAGATCTAGCGAGCCAAACCGTCCTGCTTACTTCTGCGGCGCCGGCACCCGTCGGACCGCCCAGCCGTCGTTGAAGCGTACCAGAATCGCGTCGCAGTCGTTGTCGGGACACTTCAGTTCGGTGTCGGCCGGGAATACGCGCAGAGCCACATGGTCGTTGTCGATCCAGCGTTGATGGCGCCACTCGACAAGTCCATCCTGCGACTCGCGCTGCCATTGGAGCACAAGCACGTCGCCCAGGGTTGAGCCGACTGCGAGGTCATATTCACCGCCGTGCGCATAGTCATTGTCGATAACGACAAAGCGCGATCCGTCATCCGAAAAAAACGGCACTCCAGAGAGACGCAAGGTTTTCCCCGTGCGGGCGCTCACCAGTTCGACGCCGCTACCCTCGTAATACCGGATGGCGATCGAATAGACGTGGGCCACAGGATGGTAGCCGACAAGCCAATATTGGATGCAATGCTGCGCGTCGTCGATCTCACATGCCTTGATGTCTGTTCGATAGACCTTGGACGTGCCGTTCTCGAGTTGCAGCGACAGCACGTCGCCCTTGCGGCTCGCAAGCTTTCCGAGGTCGCGCAGGCAAACAGCCTCCCGCGCGTCGAGCTTCGTGTCCTCGATATTGGCACGGCAAGTCCCGGCCGCAGCATTGGAGGCTGTCTGAGCTGCGGTCTGCCCAGCGCACAGAGCCGCGAGCCAGCCAACGAAAATAAGGATGGCGATAACGCGCACGTTCCCGGCGTGTCCATGTTTGTAATGGATGCGATCGATTGCCGGACACTACTCAAAGTTACAATTGAGGACAACTCTCTCGGCGAGCTGCACCTCAATGTAACTGCAATGTCGACGTTGCTGCGTCGGCAACTGCCCGCGACCGGGCAGCGGATCAGCTGGCCCTTGTCGGTGACCAGCATGATCTGGCCGGCACCTCCACCGGGGCGGTWCTGCCT
>NZ_JBFULT010000971.1:0-1498 GCF_054049755.1 Bradyrhizobium sp. P5_C11_2 | reverse complement strand
GGCTCACAGGGTCCGGCACCGTGGCTGACGCCGAGCATGGCGCCGCACCGCGCGCGGTCGCCGATCGCGTCGCGGCACGATTGCCCAGCGCGCCCGGCGCCGGCAATTCGCGAGGCCGGCCATGACCGTGCATGCCGCACCGAAGGCGCTCCCAAAACAATCCTCGCCCGCGCGAGCGCCTTCGCTTGAACTTCGTCCGAGCCGCGACCGCTTCGAGGCCGAAGCCGAGCGCGCGGCCGAGAACGTGCTGCGCCCCGCCGCAGCCGGCGATCGGGCGCCCACGCTGTCGCCATTGTCACGCGGCTCGCGCCCGGAGGGACAGACGGCGCCGTCCGAAGTATCGGAGGTCGTCGGATCGCCGGGCTCCCCGCTCGGCGCTCCCCGCGAGACGATGGAGCGACAATTCCGTTCCGACTTCAGCCATGTGCGGATCCACACCGACGCGCAAGCCGCGGCTTCGGCCCGTGCAATCCGCGCGACCGCCTATACCGCGGGCGCGCACATCGTGTTCGGCGACGGCGCATACAATCCACACACCCCGCGTGGCCGGCACATTCTGGCGCACGAGCTCGCCCATGTGGTGCAGCAGCACGGCGAGACCGCGCCGCCTGTGGCGGTGCAGCGGCTCGCCTGGTACGAGTCGATCGCCGTGTTCTTCGGCGCCGAGGGCAATTTCGGCGACAAGGAGCTGCTCGCCTACCTCGACAAGATCACCCAGGCCAATGAGCACGAAGGCAGCTTCGACAGTGACAACAAGGCACGCGCCATCGTCCGCCGGTGGAAGGCAGGCCAGGCCGGGTTCAAGCTCGATCCACTTCAGAAGGCGCTGTTGATCCAGGAGATGCAGGATGGCCCGACGCTCGGCGGCGACGAGGAAGCAATCCTCGACCTGCTCGAGCTGAGCGACATCGCCGCCCTGCGGATCATGTTCGGTTCAGGAAAACTCAGTGTCACCGAGCTCGAATCCGACATCGACGGCGACAACTACAAGCAACTGACCCGGTTCTTCGCCGCCCGCTTCCGTGGCGGTCGCGCCGCCCTGCTCAAGGGAAACGTCGAGCCGCAGGGCGATCCGGGCAAGGGCTCGCCGGTGTTCGCCTACGACGCGGCCGGCCTCAAGCACCGGCTCGATGCCGCAACGAGCAATGACCAGGTCGACAGCGTCGCCGCAGAGATCTTCGCGCTCGAGCCGAAAGCGCGAGACAAGGCGATACAGGATATCAGTCGAGAGCGTGCAGTACTCGGCCGCCAGGCCGACGATCTCGACGAAAAGGTCGCCGCGGAGACGGATGAGGACAAAAAGTTGAACCTGCAACTCAGAGCCAGCGTCACCCATGGAAAGCTCAAGGGCTACGACCTCGTGCTCCAGCGCGTGTCGCGCGACATCGCCCTGACCACCAGCGGCAAGGCCCTGTCCAAGACAGTTGCTCCCGGCGCCGCACAGAAGGCCGAGATAACCAAGGCACTCAAACCGGACGTGCAGCTCGCCCCCGACGGC
>NZ_JBFULT010000970.1:0-1499 GCF_054049755.1 Bradyrhizobium sp. P5_C11_2 | reverse complement strand
GACGACAGCAGTGATTACGCGAACCCCACCGACACCTTCCCCAACACGCCAAAATCCACCGCGAAATGATCGCCCGCCTGGATCGGCAGCGGTGGGTGACACGTGCCAGTCGTCACCACCTCCCCTGCCCTCAAGGTAAGGCCGAGCCCGCGCAGCTCGTTGGCAAGCCAGGCCAGTGCGACACGGGGGTCGCCGAGCACGTTCTTGCCGTGGCCGACATAGCGCTGATCGCGCAGCATGGTCACGGGTCGCTCCTCGACGAGATCCATCGCGCGCCAATCGGCCTTGGCCGGCGCACCCAGCACGAACAAATGGGCACAGGCATTGTCGGCGATGAGCTGCGCCTCGCCGGCGCTGGCGAAATCGGTAAAGCGCGAATCCGGAATCTCGATTGCGGGATGGAAGGTATCGACGGCGGCGAGGACCTCTTCCACGCTGTAAGGCGCAGACCGCGGCGGAAGATCGCGCCCCATGCGGAAGGCGAATTCAGGTTCGCCGACGCGCATCCTGTTGCCCTGCATCGAAGCTGTGCCGCCATCGGCGATGACGGTGTCGCTCAAGATGCGTCCGGCCATCGGGCCTGCGACATTGATGTGCCTCTGTCCGGATTCGCTGGTAGCCGCGATCTTCCAGCCGAACAATTGTCCGGTCGATTGCATTTCGAGCGCGGCCTGAACGGCGTAACCCGCGGCGCGGCTCCGCGGCCGCAAGGATGCCTCCAGCGCATCGAGCTTGCTGCCGTCGCGCCAATGCTGCACGAGGACGCGCGATGCGGCCGCGATCTGATCCCTGTCGAGCATGTATCCTCACCCGATGATGATTTTTGTCCGCGGTCCCATCCGCCGCAGCACTTGTAGCATCGCCCCTCTTGTCATGGAGACGCAGCCCGCAGTCGGCCCGAAATTGTCGCGGGCCAGATGCAGGAACACGGCGCTGCCGCGGCCGGCGATGCGCGGCCTGGTGTTGTGGTCGATCTCGATGATGAAGTCATAGAGATGGTCGGTCCGCTTGAGTCGGTCGCCGCCCTGCTCCCGCCCGAGCCGGATCGGCTGGTTGTAGTGACGATCTTTGGGGTCCTCGCACCAGCCGTCCTCACCGGTGATGGCCCGCGCCGGCAAAAATGTCTGCGGGCGGCTGTGGCGGTCGCCCCGCCACCACAATTGCCGCGGCCGGAAGCTGCCCCTTGGGGTGCCGCCGTCGCCCTCGCGTTTGTTGGCCAAAATGCCGCCCCGGCCCAACGCGACCGGAATTGTCAGCTGTCCCGCCGTCAGCCAGCCCCGGCGCGGATTACCGGCGGCAGGCTTAACGCGGATCGCGACCAGCGGGCCGGAGCGCCGTTTCCTCGTGTAACCAATTGAAGTAACTTCATTTTTCATGTGAACGTGCGATGCCGAATTCATTACAGGACATTCATCAAAGCGCCCTGCTATTCTAGGTTAGAGTGCTTCTGGCTTGTGAATCGGTAACAGCCCACTACTTCAACACGAACAACAATAATA
>NZ_JBFULT010000969.1:0-1506 GCF_054049755.1 Bradyrhizobium sp. P5_C11_2 | reverse complement strand
TCGATGTTCAACGTCGAGCCGTCCTGAACGAGAGAGCCCAGCGAGCCCGCGGTCGTCGACCGGTTCGCGGTCACGTTGGCATTGCCGGCGCCGGTCGCGGCAGTCAGACCGAGCGCCTTGAGGAAGTCAGCCTTTCCAGTCACGCTTAGATCGGCGCCGGTCGAGCTCTTCAGCGTGACCTGGCCGCCGCCAGAAATCGACGATGCGACCTGAAGCGTGCCGATGGGACCGGCCGAACCGCTGACGGCGATGGTCGCCGCGCTTGCGCTGATTGTCGCGGTCTTGACGCCGCTGGCGAGGTCGATCGCGCTGAGGACGTCGTTGACGGTCGCCCCGGGCGCGGCCGCGGTTCCCTCATAGACGATCGAATTGCCGTTGCCGTCGGTGGCGATGTGTCCGCTGGCGTTGAGGCCCCAGCCGGTCGGTTGCGTGGTCGGAGCGATGCCGGTGCGGAAGGTGATGGTCTTGCCGTTCACCGTGATGGTGTCGCCGTCAGCCGGTGGCGTGCCGAAGGTGGTGGATGCCGTGGTGCCGAGCAGCGTGGCGGTGCCGGACAGTGCGGTGGTGCCGTCGGCGGCGGTCGCGACCGTACCGGTAAAGGTGCCGGCGTTCGAGCCCAGCGAGGCGCCGAGCGCGGCGGTTCCCGTCACCGGGGTCACGCCACCGGGTGCGCCGGTATAGAGCACGTTGCTGTTGGCGGTCGCGCTCGCGTAGGAGGTCGTGCCGCGCAGGTCGGCCGGCGTCGCACCGGGAATCGTGGTGGAGACGTTCGACTTGGTGGAGTAACCGACCGTGGTCTGGAGCGCCTGGTTGGCGATCGATTTCGCGCTGTCGATCAGCTTCTGCAGCGAGGTGATGCCGGTATTGGCGGCCTGGAGCACCTGCACACCGTTATTGATGCCGTCCAGCAGGTTGCTGATGTCGCTCGCCCGGTTGTCCAACCCCTGTGCGGTGAAGAAGTTGGTGGGATTGTCGAGCGCCGTGTTGACCTTCTTGCCGGTCGACAGCCGCTCCTGCGTCGTGGCCAGCAAGTCGGCCGTCGACTGCAGCGACAACAGGTTCTGGCGAACTGACGCCGAGAGAACGATGTTGGACATTGGCGAGTCTTCCTCTTGAACCGGATACGAATCGGCCGCGCGGTCTCGAAAGCGGGCTTTGTCCAGTTTTAGGAGGTGTCCTTTAAAGTATGGTTAACGCCGGTTTAAGCGATACGGTTAATGGCGAGTGAACGCCCCTGCCCGCCTCCGGGCGCAAAAAAAGCGGCGGGGCACAGGGCCCCGCCGCTCTATTTTATTGAGTTATATCAGCTACTTATTAGCGAAGCAGCTGGAGCACGCTCTGCTGCGACTGGTTGGCCAGCGACAGTGCCGAGACCGCGATCGACTGGCGGGTCGACAGCGCCTGGCTGTTGGCCGCCTCGACGTTGGTGTCGGCCAGCGTCAGGTTGGACGAGCCGGTCTGCAGCACGATGATCAGGTTCTTGTTGAAGTCCTGACGGATCTGCAC
>NZ_JBFULT010000968.1:0-1511 GCF_054049755.1 Bradyrhizobium sp. P5_C11_2 | reverse complement strand
ACCGAGGATCTCGCCGCCACGAACCTCAAGCCCGATCTTTTTCGTGGCCGGGGGCGGCGCGTCGCGGAACAGCCCGCCGCTGCCATATTGGACTTCGATCTCGGAGGCCGCCAGAAGGACCTGGTCGCGCGGCATGTCATGGACAAGACGACGTTCCGGTCTAGGCACGGCGTCCACAAGTGCGCGCGTGTTGGCGTGGCGCGGCGCGCGGAAGATCTCGGCCGCCGGCGCCTGCTCAACCAGGCGGCCGCGCTCCAGAACCGCGACCCGGTCGGCGACGCGCGTCACAAGTGCAAGATCGTGGGAAATATAGAGCGCGGCAACGCCCGTCTCCCGGCGTAATCGCGCGAACAGCTCGAGGATGCGCGCGCCAGTGATGACGTCGAGTGCGGTGGTCGGCTCGTCGAAGAGAATGACGTCGGGTCGGCAGCCAAAGGCGGTGGCAATGACGACGCGCTGTTTTTCTCCGCCGGAGATTTCATGCGGATAGCGCCGCATGATTGCAGCAGGATTGTTGAGGTCGACGTGACCGAGCAGATCGATGGCAAGCGTGTCAGCGTCGCGCGGTTTGAGACCGCGATGCCGTATCAACGCTTCCGTGATTTGCGTTCCGATGGTGAGCGTCGGATTGAGCGATGTCGAAGGATCCTGAAACACCATCCCGAGACGGCGTCCTCGGATCTCGGTCAGCTCGCGCGGGCTCAGGCGCTGAAGGTCGACATCGCCTAGCCGCAGCGAGCCTGCGACTTCGCGGGCGTTGTCGGGTAGATGGCGCATCAGAGCCCAGGCAAGCGAGCTCTTGCCTGACCCGGATTCTCCGACGAGGCCCAGCACCTCGCCCGGCGCGATCTGCAGCGAGATGTCGTGCAGTACGCGTACCGGCCCGGCTGACGTGATGTAGTCGAGCGTATAGCTCCGGATCGAAAGCGCTGAGGTCACCGCTCGTCCTTCGGATTGAGAGCGTCGCGAAGACCATCGCCGACCAGGTTGAAGGCAATGGCGGTAAGTGCGATCGCGGCCGAGGGCGCAATCAATCCCCACGGCGCCTGATGCATGTATTGGCGCGCGTCCGCCACCATGAGCCCCCATTCGGATGCGGGCGGCTGGGCGCCGACGCCGAGAAAGCTCAGCGTTGCGAACAGCATGACGGCGAAGGACACGCGGATGGTGGATTCGATCACGATCGGCGCCATGACGTTCGGCAACATCTCGCGGAAGATGATCCAGGGCGCTCCCTCGCCACGCGCTATGGCGGCCTTGACGTAGTCCTGATTGCGCACGTTGAGCGCGGCCGAGCGGGTCACCCGCGCCATGCCGGGCGCAAAGGCCACCGCGATGGCAATGACGGCATTGCCGGCGCCGTTGCCGAGCGTTGAGACCAGCAACAGGGCCATCAGAAGGCCTGGGATCGCCATCACGGCGTCGTTGGTACGCATGATGGCCTCGTCGGTTCGTCCGCCGAGATAGGCCGAGCCAATGCCGATGATCGCGCCGGCTGCGCTGCCGACGAC
>NZ_JBFULT010000967.1:0-1512 GCF_054049755.1 Bradyrhizobium sp. P5_C11_2 | reverse complement strand
GGCGTGCTCTGGATGGTCATCGGATCCGGAGGGCAGACGCTATTCCAGTTCGTCCTGTTCATGATCCTGGCGCGCTTGCTGGGACCGGAAGCGTTCGGTGTCGTCGGCATCGCCACGGCCTTCATCGACATTTCGAACCTGATTGGCCGGGCCGGTCTGACCGAGGTCCTGGTCCAGCGCGCGGAGACGTCTGAGGAAGAACTCGAYACGGCATTCTGGAGCAGCTTCGGGTTCGGTCTGCTGCTGACGGTGGTCATGTTCCTGACGGCGCAAAATCTCGCCGATCTCTTTGGCGTGGCCGAGCTGAAGCCGGTGATGCAGTGGCTGGCTCCGATGTCGCTCCTGTTCGCCGCCGGCACGGTCTATGAGGCGAAACTTCGCCGCGAATTCGGTTTCCGCGCGCTGGCGGCACGCAACGTGTCGGCCACCATCGTCAGCGGCGTCGTTGCGATGGTGATGGCATTCACGGGCTTCGGCGTGTTCAGCCTCGTGGCACAGCGCCTCATCTACTACGTCTGGTTCACCGCGGCGATGATCGTGGCAACGCGCTGGTGGCCGTCGCTGAGGTTCCGTCCCCGGATTGCCATTGCTCAACTGAAGGGGGGGATCGCAGTTGCGTTGTCCTCGCTGCTTGGGTCGGGAAACCAGCGGGTTCTGGATCTGATCGTCGGCTATTTCGTCGGCCCCGAGGGCCTCGGCTATTTGCGGATTGCGTGGCGCGGCATCGATCTTCTGCTCGAGCTCTCGATCCGGCCCGTGACCACCGTCACGCTGACATCGCTCGCACGCCTGCAGAATGATCGCCCGGCCCTGATCGACGCCTATCTCCAGCTCGTTCACATGACGGCCGCTTTCCTCTATCCGCTGTTTGTCGGTGCCGCGCTGGTGGCGCCGGAACTGCTGACCCTGATGTTCGGTGCAAAGTGGCAGGCCAGCATCCTGCCCATGCAGATCCTGACGCAGATTGCGCTGTTCGTCCCGCTGATCTGGTACAAGACGAACATCCTGATGGCCATTGGCCGGATGTGGGAAGTCCTGCTCATCAATCTGTTTGAATTCGCGGCCAGCGTGCTCGTGGGCGTGATCGCCGCGCAATACGGCGTCGAAGGAGCCGCAATCGGCAACGTTGTCAGGATGCTGCTTGCTACGCCGGTGATCCTGTTCGCGGTCAAGGCGTGGGTGGGGGTTCCATTCGGGCGAACGCTGACCGCGGTGATGTATCCGGCGGCCGCAACGATCATCATGGCGGGAGCGCTCGCGCTGCTGCGGCCCCATCTGGTGTCGCTGCATCCGATCGCGATCCTGGCGATCATGAGTGTGGTCGGATTCGCGATCTACGCGCCGGCCATTCTTGCGCTGGATCAGACCTTGTGGCGCACCGTGCGGGCCGCCGTGTCGACGCGCACGCGTCGGCCTGAGCCGGCCTCCTGACCGGGCCGGCTGAGAGCGTTTTCCAGCGAGGTGGAGACCGGTTCGCGTAAAGAAAACGCGTCAAAACAAGAATCTAGAGTC
>NZ_JBFULT010000966.1:0-1515 GCF_054049755.1 Bradyrhizobium sp. P5_C11_2 | reverse complement strand
GAATTGACCGACGCATTCAGTGTTGAAAGAGTCGGACCAAGATACGCACACGTCATCGCTCGAGATTTTGGAAAACTAAGAAGTATCGCTGAGAATAAAAGAGGGGATGCGATCAATTCTATCTTCCAGCCCTTCGCTAGGATCATACTAGATCACAAATGGGATACTTTTGTCGACTTCGGTCAATATGAAGATTTCCGTCAAGGCCGAACCGACGATCCATACTTGAGAACCTTCTCATTGTTGCGCCCGAGTGTCTTTCATGGCTTTTCATCGGTAAGCCTGCTGGGGGCAAGAGCACAAGAGTCTTTATTATGCAAATGATTTGAACGGAAAGGTGTAAATTTTGTTGAAGACGGTGAGATCCAGGACAATCTCCGCTATAAGGAACAAAAGAACGGACATCTTATCGATTTCTATTATCTGTCGGAAACGAACTGGTCTTTGTATGCTCAAGAACAAAGACCGGACCTTAGAGCCAAGTTCACGGATGCCATCATAAAGAAAATGAAAGGCCGGTCATTCGGCTGGTTAGATAATAAATCATTCGAAGACGACAGTCCGTTGAATCAGGTAGAAGGCGCCGAGAAACTACCGCACGCATCACATGGTCGGAATGATTTCCAACATCTTGATAATCTCGCCATACTAACAGCATTCAACTTGCCGCCACCAATATCTGATTTCATACAAGATTATACTGGTATCTCGCGAGAAGATCAAAAGATAGCCAACGATTATGAGAGAACATCGCAGACCATTGGAAGGATTTCGATACGCGATTTGAATAACAGTAACAGAAAGACGATCATTCTGCCTGACCGGCCGAACGCAGAGCGGCAATGTCAGATTTTCCCAGGCTCTCGCGTCTATTCGATGAACGTTGACGATAGAGAAAACAAGAGCCGCGGAAGGCCAAGGCAATATGAGAACGCAACCGAACGACAAAGAGCGAGAAGACAGAGCTTGAAGGATGAACAGGACGCATTGGTTGAGAAGTATGATTTGTGCACTCAACATATGGGTGAGGCCGGAAATCAGACCCCATGTCACGATATACCTATAGATACTATTAGTAATAACGTGACAGCATATCAAGGATCTATAATCAATAATAAAAAGGAAGGGAAATCAGTGCCTCTTGTGCTGATGTCTGAGGATTTCGGCAAATACCTAAAGGGATTGCACAAAAGGGAGTTCGAGCACAAGGATGATAACAGGCTCATCATGTCTGCCTTGTGCGTTCCGGTTCCTAACGAAGAATCATCCCGAGCAGAAGTGAATGCGCTTATCGGGCGACATATAATCCATGACTTTGATAATTCAGAACTAAAGCCACTCTCGTTATCAAGGATATTCCCCGATTTAGAGTTCTACTGTTACAATTCATACAACAATAGTGATGACAAACTGAGATACAGGACGATCTTTCTCACCGATGACGTCATGACACCTTCAATCTACAAATTCATTTGGTATCAGATCGTGCAAGTTATTGAGAACAAGGGGTATTAT
>NZ_JBFULT010000965.1:0-1515 GCF_054049755.1 Bradyrhizobium sp. P5_C11_2 | reverse complement strand
CTACAACATCGACATCGGCACGATCGCGGGCGGGGTGTTCCTGATGGCGCTGAAATTCGTCATCGAGCACGCCATCCTGCTGAAGTCCGAAAACGAACTGACGATCTGAGGTGAATGCTTGTGCCGATCGTCGTGAACCTCGATGTCATGCTTGCGAAGCGCAAGCGCCGCCTCGGTGACCTCGCCGACGCAATCGGCATTTCCATCCAGAACCTCTCGATCCTGAAGACCGGCAAGGCGCGGGCGATGCGCTTCTCGACCTTGGCCGCGATCTGCCGCGAGCTCGACTGTCAGCCCGGAGACATCCTCGAATATGTCGCGGGCGAGGAGGGGGGCGATGGGGATGCGGGCGAGGCAAGTTGAACGCGCTCAATCGAATCAAGTTCGCCCGGTGCGAGATCCGCCGTCAGATCGTTGCCACATCCAGCGGCGTCATCGTGAAGGCGAGCCGGTAGTGGCCGGTCGTTGGATCGTTCTGCGCGCCCAGAGCGCCGAGCGCCGCCGGCGAGAGTTGACCGGCGATCGCGTCCTCAATCACATCGCCATCGTAACCCGACAGCAGCACGATCCAGTCGGCGGCGCCGTCCTTGCCGCGGATCTGCTGCTCGATCGTGGCTGAATTCGTCCTGGGCGTGTCGGTCAGGAGGAGATCGGCGCCTGTCAGACCCGGCTTCTGCGCCAAGGCGCCGAGCGTCTCCGAGAGGTTCGCCTGCAACTCCGCCTCCCGTCCGACGGCTGGCGAGAGCCTGATGGTCGCGAGCGAGGTCGCGACACCGCCGCCAAAGCTCGCCACGATCCGGCACTGGCTGCGGACCATGCCGAGATGATGCGGCATCATCCTGGTCGACCACGGCGTCGGCGCGTTGAGGCGGTCGAGATATCCTTTCGATGTCAGCACGTCGTACCGCTCCAGCTCGTAGAGCACGAAGAAGCCGTCCGCGTCGGTCGCGCTGGTCCAGCGCGATCCGCGCCGGAAGCCGGCAATGCTCATCCGCTCCGGAAAATGCTCGTGCGAATGCCAGTCGCCGAACTCCGTGCGCTGCTCGGGGCGGACGTTCCACCACATCGCGACGGCGGCCTTTCCCAACAGTGACATGCTGACCTCGATCTTTTTCAAGTCGTTGCTCGCAGGAGCGCCGTCGAGAACCAAAGGACGACTGCGCTCGTTCTCAACACGTCCGGCGTCGCTTCCCACGTAGCGTTCGCGCTCGGCACCATCGGCCTCTTTTGCAGCGGCGTTCGATACGCTCCGTTCACACTTCGTAACGATCAAGCCGAACTTTAGCTCAACTCGGAGAGTAGCCATTTGTCGACAGCGTCTGGCGCCGGCGGCGACCTCGCTGTGCATCCATCGTAACCGAGGAGACCCGCGACATGAAGCAGACAACGCTGCGTTACCGGGCCTTGCGCCGGGTCCGCAGCCTGCCAGCGGAGATCGTCTCGAGATTGCTTGGAATGCCGGCCATCAGYCGGAAATTGGACAAGGCTTACGACAAGGCGCGATCATCTCACCGG
>NZ_JBFULT010000964.1:0-1517 GCF_054049755.1 Bradyrhizobium sp. P5_C11_2 | reverse complement strand
GGCGAATGCCCCGGCGTCGGCGTCAGCGTGACGGTGTCGTCGAGCGCGTAATCGTCATCCACCAACAGCGCCTGCCCGGCCTCGACGATCGGCAGGCAATTGTCGCGGAAGACGGTGCCGGGCGGGTTGCTGCCCCTGGCGTGCTCCGCCTCCCAGGCTGCGTATTCTCCTTTGTGAAAAACATATTTCGCGTTCGGGAATGTCGGCACCCAGCGGCCATCGCGCAAAATCGTGTTCCAGCCGGTATGGTCGATGTGGAGATGCGTGCAGAACACATAGTCGATCTGCTCGAAACCGATGCCGAGCGCGAACAGCTCGTTGCGCCAGCGTTCCTTGCCCGGAAAATCGAACGGCGGCGGATGGCCCTTGTCYTCGCCGGTGCAGGTGTCCACCAGGATAGTATAACGCGGCGTGCGCACGACGAAGGTCTGATAGGTGATCACCATCATGCCGCGCGCGGCGTCGAACACCTCCGGCTCCATCGTCGGCAGATGCTGCTTGAACAGGCCGTCGTCATAAGCCGGAAAAAAATCTTGCGGCCGCCGCCACGGCCCCTCCCGCTCGATCACCGCATCGATGGTGATGTCGCCGATCCTGAGCTGCTTCACGCCTTCACTCCCAAATTTTCTCAAGCGTAGCGAACGAGTTCGCAGCGTTCAAGACGCGCGAGCGCAGGCCTGCGTTGCTGGGTTCCCTTCACTTGCGCGACAGAGATGTTGGTTGGACGCTTGCGACAACGATCATGCAGCGACGCACATGCGTCGCTCAAGCGTCATACGCGCGTCGTCGGCCGCACTCGATACTCCACGTGTCATTCCAGGTTAAACGCGCACAGATTGCGCGGCAAAATGCATGGGGCGCTCACGTGAAAAAGCTCTTCTCCCTGATATCTTCGCTATCGCTCGCGGCAACGCTGGCCGGCGCCGCGGCGCCGGCACTCGCCGATCAGGACGACAATGGCCGCGACCGCGGTTCCGACAACTCCGGTGATCGCGACCATGATCGGGGCCACCATCACGGGCGCAGGTCGCCGCCGGTGGTGCTCATCTCGCTCGACGGTGCCAAGCCTGATTTCATCAAGCAGTTCATCGAGGAAGGCGTGCTGCCGCGCGACGGCGGCCTGGCGCGGCTGAGCCGCCGCGGTGCCGTGGCCTTGCAGAACGTGACGGCCTCGCCGTCGCTCACCGCAGTGTCGCATATCGAGATCGCCACCGGCTCGACCGCCGTCCACAACGACATCCCCTCGAACACGTTCCAGGCGATCGTTGGACCGATCTCGTCGAGTCTCAGCGGCTTCGCGGCGCCGATCGGCGGCTACCGCGAGAGCCCGCTCGGGCCCTCGCCGCGGCCGAGCGCGTTGCCGCTGTGGGTGCAGCTCCGCCAGCAGGGAAAGAAAGTCGTCACCGCAACGTGGCCGGGCGGCGACGGCGCCGACATCTCGATCAACGGCACGGTGGTGCAACCGGCCCAGCCGGTCCGTGTCACCGACTACACCGTGCCGTTCGGCGCATTCGGCG
>NZ_JBFULT010000963.1:0-1517 GCF_054049755.1 Bradyrhizobium sp. P5_C11_2 | reverse complement strand
GTGCCGCAGAGCCAGAACGCCGGCGATCTCCAGGCCTCGCATGACCTTGCCACCACGTCCTATCCGCTGTGGACGCTGGACGAGGCGACCGTGACGCGCCTCGTCAAGCAGGGCGGCATCGTCGCGCCGACCGGCAAGCCCGGCGGCATGCTGATGTTCCACGGCAATCTCGTGCACGGCTCGGCCGGCAACATCACGCCCTACCCGCGCAAGATCGTCTACCTGACGCTGAACGCGGTCTCGAACTACATTCGCACGCCGACGCGGCCGGAATACATCGCCCATCGCGATTTTGCGCCGATCAAGACGGTAGAGGACGACGCGCTGGTGCGGCTCGCGCGTGCGCCGCGCCAGGCGGCGGAGTAGCCTTATTCGCGCAGCATCCTCAGTCGTCATGCCCGGGCTTGACCCGGGCATCCACGTCTTGACACGATCCGCCGCAGCAAGACGTGGATGGCCGGGTCAAGCCCGGCCATGACGAACTGGATGGAGACACGCGCCTCACGAACCTCTGCAGCACCGGAAACATTCCCATGAACCTCCACCGCCTCCTCCAGGCCCGCGCCGCCACCGGCAAGCCAGTCCGCGTGGCGCTGATCGGCGCCGGAAAATTCGGCWCGATGTTTCTGGCGCAGGTGCCGCATGTGCCGGGGCTGGAGGTGCCGATCATCGTCGACATCGACCGCGACCGCGCGCGCGAGGCCTGCCGCACCGTCGGCTGGGATACGGCGCGCATCGCCGCGACCGTCTTCACCGATGACGGTGCCCGCGCCATTGCCGGCGGCGCGATGGATGTGGTGGTGGAGGCGACCGGCAACCCTGCTGTCGGCATCAAGCATGCGCGCGCCGCGATCGCGGCCGGCAAGCACATCGTCATGGTCAATGTCGAGGCCGACGTGCTGGCGGGTCCGCTGCTCGCCGAGGAGGCGCGAAGAGCGGGCGTGGTCTATTCGCTCGCCTATGGCGACCAGCCGGCGCTGACCGCGGAGATGGTCGACTGGGCGCGCGCCACCGGCTTTCGCGTCGTCGCCGCCGGCAAGGGCACGAAATATCTGCCGACCTATCACGACGTGACGCCGGATGGCGTCTGGCAGCATTATGGTCTCACCGCGGGCGAAGCGCAGTCGGCCGGGATGAACCCGCAGATGTTCAACTCCTTCCTCGACGGCACCAAGTCCGCGATCGAGACGGCCGCGATCGCCAATGCCTGCGGGCTCGACGTGCCCGCGGACGGATTGCTGTTTCCGCCCTGCGGCGTCGACGATCTGCCGCATGTGATGCGGCCGCGCTCGCGCGGCGGYGTGCTGGAGCAATCGGGGGTGGTGGAAGTCGTCTCCTCGCTCGAGCGCGACGGACGGCCGGTGTTTCGCGACCTGCGCTGGGGCGTCTACGTCGTGCTGGAGGCGCCGAACGACTACGCCGCCGATTGTTTCAGGCAATACGGGCTGAAGACCGACGCCAGCGGACGCTTCGCTGCGATGTACAAGCCCTATCACCTGATCGGGCTCGAGCTGAAC
>NZ_JBFULT010000962.1:0-1517 GCF_054049755.1 Bradyrhizobium sp. P5_C11_2 | reverse complement strand
GAATTCCTGACCGCCGGCCGCATCGATGCGATCTTTGCCACGCTCGGCGTCACGGCCGAACGCGCCAAGGTCATCGACTTCACGACGGAATACGTTTCCGCTGCCGGCCCGTCCGTGCTGGCGGCCAAGGAAGCGACGATCTCCAAGTGGGAAGAGCTGAAGGGCAAGTCGGTCTGCGGCATCCAGGGCTCCTACTACAACAAGAAGATGACCGAGGAGTTCGGCATCAATCTCGTGGCCTTCAAGACCCAGCCGGAAGCCTATCGCGCGCTGAAGGACAATCGTTGCATCGGCTTCGTCTTTGACGACATGACGCTTCAGCAGAAGCTCAAGGAGCCCGATTGGGCAAGCTACAAGATCGCGGTGGCACCCTATGAATTCCAGCCGATGGCGGGCGGCCTCCGCAAGGGAGACACCGAATTCCACGAAGCCGTCGACAAGGCCATCGGGAAGGCCGAGGCCGAAGGCAAGCTGATCGCGTGGGAGACCGAGTTCGGCATGCCGCACTCCGACTACATTGCGGCGCGGGCGAAGGCAGCGGCTGCGAAGAAGAACTGACGGACACGGAGCGGCCTTTGTTCGGTCTCGATTATTCCTGGCTCGCGGATCCTGCGTACCAGCAATGGCTGCTGACCGGTCTCGTCAACACGCTGAAGCTGGCGGCGCTCTCATCGAGTGCCGCCATCCTCATCGGCATGCTCGGGGCTCTCGGGCTCACGCTGCGGATTTTCTGGCTCGATGCCCTGATCGAGTTGTTCGTAGAGGTGTTCCGCAACACGCCGCCGCTGTTGCAGATGCTGTTTGCCTATTTCACCCTCTCAACCCTCGGCCTCAGGGTGACCGATCCGTCGACGGGATTATCGGTTCCGCTTCTCAGTGCCTTTGCCTGCGCTGCGACTTCGCTCAGTCTCTTCGGCGGGGCGCTGGCGATCGAGGCCTTCCGCTCGGGCATCGAAACCATGCCGCGGTCGATCATCGATGCGGCGCGGTCACTGGGGTACGGCCGATGGGCCCGCTTCTGGCGCATCGAGGCGCCGATCGCCACGCGCATCTGCCTGCCGGGACTGACGAACATCCTGACCAACCTCTTCAAGACGACGTCGCAGGCATCCGTCATCACCGTGCCGGAACTGATGTACTACGCGGGACAGATCTACAATGACACGTTTCGCACGCTGGAGGTCATGATTCTGGTCCTCCTGATATACGTGGTGCTGGTGTCCATTCTCAGCTTCGCAATGGCGAGGCTTGAGGCCTTCATGGCCTTCCCAGGTTACGGGAGGGAGCATTGATCGCGGGCTCCATGCTCTCCTATGAGGGAAAGAAGCGCGCCGTTCTGCTGCTGATCGCCTTTGGCGTCGTCGTCTGGATCGGGGTCGATGCCGCGGCGGGCGGCTCGGCGCACTGGAGCCGCGTGCTGGTGCGGCTTCCTCTGCTTCTCACTGGCTCGGCGTCCGGCTGGCCGATCACGGGCGGCTTTGTCCTTAATATCATTCTCTCGCTCGCCTCCATGGCAC
>NZ_JBFULT010000961.1:0-1522 GCF_054049755.1 Bradyrhizobium sp. P5_C11_2 | reverse complement strand
TGTCAGTTCCGAGGATTGCCGGGGCGGGTATTACAGGAACGCGTTGCGCGGCTGCCCGTTCGACGAGTTACGAGGCGCCATTCTGACAGACGATCAGCGCATCATCTCGTGGGGCGCCAATCAGTTGCAACTTGCCGACGCTCGTACCGCAAAACAGATCGGCAGCACGATGATGCACGAGGGTCCGGTTGGCGGCGTGCGTCTGACAAGCGACCAGAAGCGCATTCTATCCTGGTCTGATGATGGCACCCTGCGGATCTGGGACGCGCTACGTGCTCACCAACTCGGCCCTGCCATGGCTCACACGGGTGCAATTAACGGAGCCGTGTTCACCGCCGACGATCGCCGAATCTTGTCGTGGTCCGTCGACGGAACGTTGCGCCTGTGGGACGCCGCCAGCGGACGTCAGATAGGCCCGGACATGAGACATCAGGGCGCAGTTGCAGGTGCCCTCCTTGCCAAAAGTCAACGGCGTGTCCTGTCGTGGGATAGTGGAGGATTGCACCTTTGGAGCATACCTGACGGCAAGCAGATCAGCCCCACGATCTCACACCCAGGGGTCAAGGGCGCGTTGTTGAGCCGAGATGGCCGGCGGATTTTCTCCTGGTCCGAAGACGGCAGCGTGCAGATCGCCGACACCGTGATTGGACAGCAAGTTGACGCCGTTTTTCAGCAAGATTCCGTTGATGGCGTCCTCTTGAATGGAGATAGCGGGCGGGCCGTATTCTGGTCGACCGACGGGAGCTTGGGGCAGGAGAACGTCTCGACCGGCGAGAAAATTGGCACCACCATGAAGCATGGCCGTCCGGTGAAGGGGGCTTATCTCTCCATCGACAAGCGCCGTATTCTGTCTTGGGACAAGCGCGAGGTGCGCCTGTGGGACGCGGCAACTGGAATGCAGGCCGTGCCGTCGATGCTGCACCCGGTAACGCGACCCATGCCCGAGGACAAACTATCGCAGATGATCGAGGAAGGTCGTTCAGACGACGATGACAGCGGCACGCTCGTCGGCGAAGTCGAGGGCGCGCTGCTTGCAGACCAGGATCGACGTATTGTCTCGTGGACCAACGACGGAGTCCTTCGTCTATGGGACGCGGCGACCGGGCGTGAAATCGGCTCTCCGACCAAGGATAAGGTCGATGGCGTCGTGCCGTTCGATGATCGGCGACGCATCCTGACCTGGGGCGGCCGTCAACTGCGGCTGTGGGATGTCAGCGTTGGTCAACCGATCGGCGTCGCCATGTCATCGGATGGCGAACCAATTCAGGGGGCGCTGCTCAGTCATGACGAAAGACGTATTCTTTCCTGGGATAGAGCGACGTTGCGGCTGTGGGATGTTGCGACCGGCAGCCCGGTCGGAGGCGCAATAAAATACGAACCGGCGGTGGTGCGAGGCGCCCTGCTAACGCGTGACGGCCGTCGCATCGTCGCCTGGGGAGACGACAAGTTGCAAGTGTGGGACGCGCAAACCGGAAACCGTGTCGGGCCCCCACTGAAACATAACAAGGGCTTGATCCAGCAG
>NZ_JBFULT010000960.1:0-1526 GCF_054049755.1 Bradyrhizobium sp. P5_C11_2 | reverse complement strand
ATGGTGGGCACGGCGCTATTGCGCCTTTGCCCACCCTACGATTGCTGTTCTGGAAAATGCCTCCCAAGCCCACTGCCGTCATGCCCCGCGAAGACCGGGGCATCCAGTACGYCGCGGCGAATGTGGTGAGAGCGAGCTCTCCAAWGCAGGCCTCTGGAATCGCCCGGTCGGAAGAACGCGCTGCGAGCAAATCAAGTCCGCCATGTCCCACTGAGCGGACCTCAACGGGCCGGGTCGCCACTTCGCTGATGGGCCAGATTCGGGCTCATGCATCGCAGCAGATTGCGTTTTATTCGGTCACCTCGTCAGCGCGGGTGAGCAGACCTGCCGGTAAGTTCACGCCGCGAGCCCTTGCCGTCTTCCCGCTGCCCTCCGTTAGATCTCCTCGTCAAGAAGTTCTAGCTCTCACCTCATTCATTGCTCCCGCGCGCCTCCCTTCCTCAGCCCATCGACAATGTCGTCGATCTCACGCCGAAACTGCGGGTTAGTTGAGAATGCATAAACAAGTTGACCGTACGCCTGCACGGTGAAGTTTGGTCGAACCTTGTTCAATTCGGCTAACGCCTGCCGTGCCTGCTCCAATTGTCCGGTAGCTCCGTAAGCCGAGACCAGATCTACATAGGCGTACGCGTACAAGTTGTTCAGATTGAGCGAGCGCCTGCATTCCTCGATGGCTTCTCCATATTCGTGCAGGTGCAAGTGTGCATGGCAGAGCCAGAAACGCCAAAGAAAAGCAACAGGATCTCTGGGACTGATGCGGAGAGCCAACTGGGCCGGGGTCGAGGCTTCGCGCGCCCGCCCGGAGACGATCAATGCGATTGCTCTACTACCGTGGGCAGTTGGATAATTCGGATCAATTTCGAGCGCAGCATCGTATTCAGCCAATGCCTCCTCCGGGTATCCAAATACAAGAATGTTTCCCTTGACCGCATGGGCCCTCGCGCTTGGCGAGCTTTTGGACAGAACTCTGTCGATGAGGTCGATCGCTTGCTTTTTGTCTTCAACAACGGACGCAGACCATCCGTTGTTCACATCTGCGGCCAAACACTGCGCTTTCCCGACCATGGCCTCAACGTTGTCCGGATCGAGCCGTAGCGCACTGTCGAACAAGTCCTTTGCCTGAGCATTTTCCGTCTTCGACCGCGCCTCATAGAACCTTGCCCAGCCGCGCATACCGAAGTCCATGGCGTCAGGATTGCGTGATCGGTCCGCTTCGCTACGGCGGCTTTCGGCCTGGATCAGTTCAATGTTGAGCGAGCGGGCGAGCCGCGCCGTGATCCGGTCCTGCAACGCGGCGACATTGGTTCGATCGCCATCGAAACGATCCGACCAGATGTCGCGTCCGGTCGAAAGATCCGTAAGCGAAACGTTGATCCGGAMCTGATCTCCATTGCGCCGTACCGCGCCTTGAACAGCCCACCGAATGCCGAGTTCCTTGCCGAGCGTCTTAAAGTCGATCTGCTTGTTCTTGTATGTAAAGGCCGTTCCGCGTCCGATGACGAATGCGCCCGGCATTTGCGCGAGTT
>NZ_JBFULT010000959.1:0-1529 GCF_054049755.1 Bradyrhizobium sp. P5_C11_2 | reverse complement strand
AGCTGGGACAGCGCGTGGTTGGCCAGGCCGAGGCCGTGCGTGCGGTCGCGACCGCCGTGCGCCGCTCGCGCGCCGGCCTCCAGGACCCGAACCGGCCGACCGGCTCGTTCATGTTCTTAGGGCCGACCGGCGTCGGCAAGACCGAGCTGACCAAGGCGCTTGCCGAGTACCTGTTCAACGACGAGACCGCGATGGTCCGCCTCGACATGTCCGAATACATGGAGAAGCACTCGGTCTCGCGCCTGATCGGCGCGCCTCCCGGCTATGTCGGCTATGACGAGGGCGGTGCGCTGACCGAAGCGGTGCGGCGCCGGCCTTATCAGGTCGTGCTGTTCGACGAGATCGAGAAGGCGCATCCGGACGTGTTCAACGTGCTGTTGCAGGTGCTCGACGACGGCCGCCYGACCGACGGCCAGGGCCGCACCGTGGATTTCCGCAACACGCTGATCATCATGACCTCGAACCTCGGTTCGGAGTTTCTGGTGAACCAGCCGGAGGGCGAGGACACCTCGGCCGTGCGCGAGCAGGTGATGGGAACGGTGCGCGCGCATTTCAGGCCGGAATTCCTGAACCGCGTCGACGAGATCATCCTGTTCCACCGCTTGCAGAAGAGCGAGATGGGCCGGATCGTCGAGATCCAGTTCGCGCGGCTCGAGAGGCTCCTGACCGATCGCAAGATCGTGCTGACGCTCGATGCTGCGGCCCGCGACTGGCTCGCCGCCAAGGGCTGGGATCCCGCCTACGGCGCAAGGCCGCTGAAGCGGGTGATCCAGCGCAACCTCCAGGATCCGCTCGCCGAGATGATCCTGGCCGGCGACGTCAAGGACGGCGACACGGTCGCGATCTCGTCCGAAGGCAACGTGCTGACCTTCAACGGCAAGGCGCCGCAGACCGCGGAGATCGCCCAGTTCGAGGCCCCGTCGTCGAAGCGGAAGTTGAACTGACGAAATACACGCCCTCCGCGCTGAAATCGCGGAGGGCGTTTTTCAATCCGCGAAGAACGCGTCCACCGCCGCCTGATCGCGGTCGTAGACCCAGCATTCGCTCAGCAGGCCGTCGCGCACGGCATAGACCAGCAGCCGTTCCAGTTCGGCCGTGCGACCGTCCCGGCTGAACGATTCCCGCGCGAGAATGGCGCCGCGCCGCGGTCCGGCCATCACGTCGTCGATGCCAAGAAGTTTCCGGTTGGCGCGGCGTGCGACCTCGGCCAGAGCGGCAAGCGCGGCCGGCTTGCCGCGGTGGGTGCCGGCGAGCGGGTTATGCCCGGCATAATGCAGCGTGAATTCGTCGTGGTAGCAGGCGGCGATCGCGGCGCGGTCACCGGCCTGCCAGGCGGCCGCATAGCGCGCGACGACGGCGCGGATCGCGGCGGTTTGTGCGGCGTCATCCGCCAGAACTTTCTCCATCGACATGATCTCCCGGGTCATCGGCAGCGTTGTGCCGGTGCGCTATGGTAAGGCATGACCTCGCCACCGGGCTTTCAGGAACTGGCTATAGGCACGCCGTCCAAGGTCGGGCCAATGCAGGCG
>NZ_JBFULT010000958.1:0-1547 GCF_054049755.1 Bradyrhizobium sp. P5_C11_2 | reverse complement strand
ATCTCCATCTGTTGCAGCGCGCAACCAAATCGTCTGTTTCGTAAATGACGAGCTTAGCGCGGCGGCTCTGCGCAAAGGCCTCGAGGGTAGCAACTTATCGATCAGGCGTGGCACGATCCGTCATGCCATACGGATGCTCGAAACCGACACCGAGCTATCCGCGTTGGTGGCGGACATCAGTGGAATCGATGATCCATTTTCCGAACTGGAAAGGTTGGCCGCCGTCTGCCCACCCGATGTCCGGGTGGCTCTGATCGGTGAGAGCAGGGAGATCACCTTCTACCGCGAGCTCATGGAAATCGGCTTGAGCGAGTACCTTCCGAGGCCGCTCACGCGCGATCTGGTGCTGCACCAACTGCGTCCGAAACTGCTTGGCGACGTGGCGCCCGGTGCGGCCGATCGTGGCGGGCATGTGATCTCGATCTGCGGCGCTCAGGGGGGCGCCGGCGCAACCAGTATCGCTATCAATCTCGCGCTGCAACTGGCCGAGACCACAAAGGCCAAGGTCGCGCTGCTCGACCTTCATCTACAAAACGGCGAAACAGCCGTGATGCTGGGTCTTCGGCCTGGGCCAGGGCTGCGCATCGCTCTGGAAAACCCGATGCGGGCGGATACGTTGTTCCTCGAACGCGCGGCAATCGATATCAACGAGCGAGTCTGCCTGATTTCCGCCGATGAGGATTTGGATGCGCAGCTCGACATCACTGAAGCGGGCGTGAGACATGTCCTCGGTCTGCTCCGTCAACGGTTCAACTACATCGTTGTCGACATACCAGTCCCGTTTCCGCCATCCATCCATCCGGTGATCACTCTTTCCCGGCACGTGCTGGTGCTGCTGGAAGCGGAGGTGACCGGACTTCGCAATGCCCATGCATTGCGGGCCGCCGTGACCAACATCGCCGGCAAGGATCGCGTGTTCACCTTGCTCAATCGTGCCGATCGTCCCGGCGGCCTTCCCAGGGCTACGATTGTCAAGGCCCTGGGCGCAGAGCCCGACATGGTGATTCCCGATCTCGGGAAGGGGATGACCCAGGCGGTCAATCTCGGAATTCCGGCTCTAAAGCACGTACGAGGATTGCGACGTCACCTCGCCCCAATTGTCCGGGAGATCGCAGGCGTCGGTGCCGAACGAAAGGGATGGTTGAGGAGGCTGCTCGGGTGACGAAAAAATTTGGTAGGCGCGAAGACGATACGCCAGCTCGTTTGCCTGCATTGCCACCAAGCTTGCCTGCATTGGCGGCGAGCCTGCCGGCGCCGAGCTCGCCTGCAGCTACGCCAAGGCGCGACGAACCTTCTACCCAGCGGCCGGTGATGCCGGCTCTGCTGCGTGAGCGGGTCATCGAGCAGATTGAGCCATCGGTGGCCGCAACGGTTTCGCGAGATGTTCTTCGGCGGCAGATTGAGGAAATCATCCATGGAATCGCCAACGAGGATCGGCTCGAACTGTCAGGTCGCGAGCAGTTTCAGCTAGCGGACGAGATTGCGGACGACATGACCGGCTATGGGCCGCTCCGTCCGCTTCTGCTGGATCAATCGATCAACGATAT
>NZ_JBFULT010000957.1:0-1551 GCF_054049755.1 Bradyrhizobium sp. P5_C11_2 | reverse complement strand
ATTGATGACAGCGTCCCGACGCATGCGTGCCGGGGCCGAACGAGAAGAAGATTGGACGCCATGCAGGTCACAGAAACCCTCTCGGAAGGTTTGAAGCACGAGTTCAAGATCAGCGTTCCCGCGTCTGATCTGGACGCCAAGGCCGGCGCCAAGCTCGTCGACCTCAAGGACAAGGTGCGCATCAACGGCTTCCGTCCCGGCAAGGTGCCGGTCGGCCACCTGAAGAAGGTCTATGGCCGCTCGGTGATGGCCGAGACCATCGACCAGACCATCCGCGACACCAACACGCAGCTGTTCTCCGAGCGCGGCTTCCGCCTCGCGACCGAGCCGAAGATCACGATGCCGACCGAGCAGAGCGAGGTCGAGGAGCTGCTTTCGGGCAAGACCGATCTGACCTACACGGTCGCGATCGAGGTGGTGCCGTCGATTGCGCTCGCCGACTTCAAGAGTTTCCAGGTCGAGAAGCCGGTCGCGGACGTCTCCGACGCCGATGTCGACGAGGCGATCAAGCGCATTGCCGATTCGAACCGCGGCTATGCCGCGAAGGCCGAGGGCGCCAAGGCCGAATCCGGCGACCGCGTCACCATCAGCTTCAAGGGCACCATCAACGGCGAAGCCTTCGAGGGCGGCGCCGGCGAAGGCATCCAGGTCGTGATCGGCTCCAACACCTTCATCCCCGGCTTCGAGGAGCAGCTCACCGGTATCGGCGCGGGCGAGACCCGCACGCTGAAGGTCGCGTTCCCGAAGAACTACATGAACGACAAGCTCGCCGGCCAGCCGGCCGAGTTCGAGACCACCGCGACGCTGATCGAGGCGCCGCAGGACGTCGCGATCGACGACGAGTTCGCCAAGACGCTCGGCCTCGAATCGCTGGACAAGCTGAAGGAAGCCGCGCGCGAGCGTCTGGTCGCCGAGTTCGCGACCGCGACGCGCCAGCGCGTCAAGCGCACGCTGCTCGACCGCCTCGACGAGGCGCATCGCTTCGAGGCGCCGCCGTCGCTGGTCGACGAGGAGTTCAATCTGATGTGGAACTCGGTCAAGGCCGAGATGGACTCCGCCGGCAAGACCTTCGCCGACGAGGACACCACCGAGGATGCCGCGAAGGAGGAGTACCGCAAGATCGCCGACCGCCGCGTGCGGCTCGGCCTCGTGCTGTCGGAGATCGGCGAGAAGAACAAGATCACCGTGACCGACGACGAGGTCGGCCGCGCCGTGATCGAGCGGGCCCGCCAGATGCCGGGCCGCGAGAAGGAAGTCTGGGACTATTACCGCAGCAATGCCCAGGCGCTGGCCCAGCTTCGTGCACCGATCTACGAGGACAAGGTCGTCGACTTCATCCTCGAGCTCGCCAACGTGACCGAGAAGAAGGTTTCGCGCGAGGACCTCTACAAGGACGAGGAGGCGGAAAAGACCGCCGCCTGAAGGCATTGAGAAAGCCTTCTATTAAGGATGATCTGCCTAAGAAGCCCAGCTAGCCAGGTGGCCGGCTGGGCCAGTTCGCGCGAATCAGATTCAACTGCCGCGTGGATTAAGCGTTAATTCGGTCCGCAC
>NZ_JBFULT010000956.1:0-1555 GCF_054049755.1 Bradyrhizobium sp. P5_C11_2 | reverse complement strand
GGATGATCGGATCGCGATGCGCGGGCCGAGAAGGAAGATCGGGCGGCAGCGTGATTGTCTGCTTGGCCCCAAGAAGCGGACCAAGCGCAGACAGCACAGTATGTACGCGATGGGCCAACAACCGACATCCGCACGGCCACCCGGGAAAATCTACCCACTGCCGGGACGGGAAATGAAAGGTGTCGCTGGCGACTTTCATCGGCTTGACCACAAGATGATGATGCCAATGACGATCGGAGCCAGTCCAAAGGCCATCGCGACCCAGAACTTCGGCTCTTGGAGGATCTCGAAGATTTCGAGCATGTTGCGTAAGGATAGCGGCACCTGAACACGTGGTCACGACCTGTGGGGCTGCTCCGTGATACTACGGAGGGCGGGCTGGCGCTCATCCATTGCAGGTCGAACCAGCCGGTCTAAACTGGTCCCGATCTGCCAAATCGATTCGAAGAGAAATGGCGAAGTCTTCAAAACTTGTTGTCGCGAAGAAAGGACGCGTGCTCCTGGTCAGACGACGACGCGATAGGCTCTGGATGTTTCCGGGCGGTCGCAAGCGTGCAGGTGAGAGTGAAAGGAAGTGCCTCCGCCGAGAGATCAGGGAAGAACTGCCGAAGCTCAAGCTGGGGCCTATGAAGCTCTGGAAAGAAGTGAAGGCAAAGAATCGTCGGTCCGGTCGCACGATGAGTGACGCGATCTTCTTAGCAAAGAACGCGTCCGGCCCGCTGAAGATCGGCGACAAGAAGGAGATCGACAGGGCAGTCTGGTGCAAGCCACGAGGAATCAGGCTGACGCCGACTTCGCGTTACATTCGGGACAAGTTGTTTCCGAAGTGAATTGTGTCCCCGCAGTCGGCAAGTACAATTGGCAAAACGCCTTGCACGATCTCAAGGGTTAGTCGTCTGGCTTTTCGCGCACGATGACGCCGGTCTTGGGATCGGCATGAAATTCCATCTTCTGTCCGTTCTTGATGCCTTCGCCCTCCCACTGGCCGTCGTCGGCTTCAAGCTTAGTGACCTGGGAATAGCCGGACTCGATAACCTTAGCCTTCACTTGCTCCATCGGCATCCAGTCAGATCCGGGTTGATCGGCGCTTGCTGCTGAGGCCACGGCGAGGGAACCGATAACCAGAATTGTGGCAAGCTTCATTTTGGCCTCCTCTCGTTAGAGCGTTAGCGGCGTTAACGAGAGCGCTGACATGGTTGTTTCCCCTGCCACTTTCGCAATTTCTCGCAAACACAATCACCAAGCTGGCGGTCTTGAGCACTTAGAGCGCGGCGGCCTTCGTGGCTTCCCTTGCTTGCTTGCGGAAAAAAATCCCGCCTCCAAGGGAAACCCAAAAGAGACGGGATTTAAGGCTAAGTCAAAGGGAGGTACTTGCTGGCCAGCGCGTACCCCCGCGCCAAAGCTAGCACAAGAAGGGCACGCGCCACACCCGCTCACCGCTCTCGCGCACGACCAGGTAGAGCCCGCCGCCGTCGGCGTGGGCGCCGGGTTGCTTGGATTTAACTTGGCTCGAATTAAGGGCCATTCTAGCCTTCCCCGCTGCTGACCATTTGCC
>NZ_JBFULT010000955.1:0-1562 GCF_054049755.1 Bradyrhizobium sp. P5_C11_2 | reverse complement strand
CGATATGGGTATGATGATCATCATGGCAAGAGGTGCGCAGACAATTTTAAGTGCCACCTCTTGCCAGTGCTGGCCGCCTTATGACGATTTGGAATGTCACACATGCGGCATGCTCCATCGTTCAAGCAATGTTCAAGCGATGGTGATCCTGAACGGGTCGCATTTGACGCAGGGCAGCTTGGTTGTCGAACTAAAATAGTTTAGTCAATTAGGAATAACGCGACGATAGAGCGTAGCTTCCGATGATGCCCGCATGCCTCTCCGACGACTGGATCCTCTGCCCGGAGAGAGAGGATATCTCCGCTGAATTCACCCGGCTGCTCACCGCAGCCCAGGAGGGCGGCGCCGCCATCGCGGAATGCCTGATGATCGCGCGACATCTCAAGCGCGGCGACGAGCAGTCCTGGCACCGCGAGTGGAAGAAGCTGGCGCGGACCAACCGGCACCGTGCCGAGGCCGCGTTCGCTGAAGGCCACATGGCGACCGCGCAGCGCAACTGGCTGCGTGCGATGAACTACTACGGCGCAGCCGCAATGCCGCTCGACCAGGCCGACGAGCGCCGCTGGGTCGCGGTGCTTGCGATGCAGGATTGCGCCCGCCGCTTCCTCGCGGCGCGCAGTCCGGCCGGCGAAGTCGTGACAGTGCCCTGGGCCGAAGGCCATTCGTTGCAGGGCTACTTCCTGCCCGCGTCCGCGAACGGGCGGGCGCCGACCGTGATCTGCATCGGCGAGCCCGGCCACCGCAAGGAGGAATTCCTGTTCAAGCTCGCGCCGCACGCGCGCGAGCGGGGATTCTCGATGCTGGCGCTGGACCTGTTGGGCGACCAGCGCGACGACTATGTCGACGTGCTGCTCCAGCGCCGGGATCTCGAGAGTTCGATCGCCAGCGTCATGGATTATCTGGAAACGCGTAGCGACGTCGATTTCGGGCGCGTCGCCGTGCTCGCCGACGGTTGGGGCTCCTCGTTCGTGGCGCGCGCGGTGTTGCAGGAGCCGCGGCTCGCTGCGGCCGTCTGCGACGGCGGCCTGTGGGACCTGCACGAGCGGGCCTTCTTTGCCAGCCGCTTCGCGATGAGCGACGTCAGCATCGTCCCGGTGCCGCATGCGCCGCTGATGGCCTCGAGCATCGAATGTCCGGTGCTCATTACGCTGGGCGAGGACGGTTGGCTCAAGGCCGACCGGGCGCGTCAGATCGTGCAGAAGTCCCGCTTCGGCAGCTCCGAGATCATGCTGAAAGTGTTCACGGCGGCGGAAACCGGCGCGGCGCAGTCCCATGCGGACAATCCGAGCCTTGCCAATGAATACATCTTCGACTGGCTCGAATCGCAGCTCGGCGCCGCCGGCCGCATCTGAAGCGCTCGCCTCAGAAGTCCAGGGTCAGGCGAACGCAGGCCTTCTCGAGCCGGGTCTTCAGCGTCGCGAGCTTGGTGGTGAATTCCGTCAGCTCGTCCTCGTCGAACTCCTGGAAGACGAATTCCTTGATCGTCTTGTACTGCTCGTTGAGGCTCGCCAGGTGCTTCTGCGTCTTCTCGGTCAGGGACAGCCTGACCACCCTAGCGTCGG
>NZ_JBFULT010000954.1:0-1579 GCF_054049755.1 Bradyrhizobium sp. P5_C11_2 | reverse complement strand
GCGGAGAGGAAGGCGGGACTGGCGACCAGCACGCGCGGCACATCGGCGATTTTTCTGAACATCAGTTCGGAGTCCGCAACCGGTCCCATGCGAACGACGAGATCGTATCCTTCTTCGATGAGCGAGACCCTGCGATCCGCTAGCGTCATCTCTATTGTGACGTCGGGATGTCTGGCCTTGAAGGCGAACAGAACGGGAGCAAGAACGGCGCTCGCCATGTCCGGGGGAAGCGACAAGCGAGCTAAGCCTGATAGTGCGACGCGGTTATCCTGAACCTCGGCAACGGCATGCTCGGCCAGCATGAAGGCGGTCCGGCCTCGCTCGAAGAGTTGCTGCCCCTGCTCTGTCAGCACCACGCCCTTCTTTGTCCGGCGCGCAAGCCGGACGTTCAGGGTCTCTTCCAGGACCGACAGCCGGCGCGACAGCGTGGCCTTCGGGATCCCCGTCGCGCGCTCGGCTGAGGCGAGCCCACCAGCCTGCACGATGCGGATAAACAACGCGAGGCCGTCAAAATCGCCGAAGGTCTTCATGTTTCATTTATGGAACATGATGGTAGCAAATATCAAGTCTCCTCAACGTTTCGTTCCAACCCTAGCTTCCAGAAGGAGCCGCGGAGCTCACAACGAGCACAGGAGATTAGCCATGACCACGACCTTCACCCCCGAGAATTCGGCGCTTCTGCTGATCGACCATCAGGTTGGCACGATGCAGCTCATCAAGAATATCGACGTCGCGCTGGCCAAGCGCATGTCGCTCGCACTGGCCAAGGCCGCCAAAATCCTCGGCATCCCGACGGTGCTGACCTCCAGCCAGGAGGACCGTGTGCAGGGACCGCTGTTGCCGGAGCTGAAAGACATTCTGCCAGACGCCTACGACAAGCGCGTCAAGCGCGCAGGCATCGTCAACGCCTGGACCGACGCCAACTTCAAGGCGGCTGTCGAGGCGACCGGCCGAAAGAACCTGATCATGGCCGGCGTGACGACCGACGTATGCCTCGTCTTCCCGGCGATCGACGCGGTGACCGAAGGCTACAACGTGCAGGCCGTCATGGACGCTTCAGGTTCGCCGTACGAGCTTTCCGAGGACATGTCCCGCCGCCGCATGCAGGACGCCGGCGTCATCCTGACGGCCACCAACACCATGCTCGCTGAACTCGCCCAGAATTGGGGCACGCCCAAGGGCCAACAGCTCATCCAGTTGCTGTTCACCGACGTTCTTCCGCCCATCCAGTCGTAACCGGCGAACGCGACGCGATCGACGCGGCGGACAAGACTGGAGCCGCCAATGCGGCGGATATCTTCCTCGAAACGCTGCGGCTCTTCGACAAATCCCTCCGGTTCATCGAGGTGCATTTGTCGAAGAGCGCGCCGCCTAAGCCCCACCATAGATCAAACAGATCAAGAAGGCTGGACGGAACATGACCCAAAAACACATACCGATCGTCAATGCGCTCGCCACGGGTGAGGCCAACAGCGTTTTCGGATTCAAGCGCTATTTCCGGATCACGCCCGAAGATACGGGCGGCGCGTTCTGCGTGTTCGAGGAGGAAATCGAAGAAGGGGACGGCCCTCCTTTGCAC
>NZ_JBFULT010000953.1:0-1582 GCF_054049755.1 Bradyrhizobium sp. P5_C11_2 | reverse complement strand
CATCGACGCCGACTACGACGGCCCCTGGCAGCTTCCGGTCATCGGACAGGTTGCGGCGCCCACAGCCGTGCTGGTACGGCCTGACGGGCATGTGGCTTGGGTGGGAGATGAGAGCCAACGCGGACTCGCGAACGCGCTGACGAGATGGTTTGGAGCGGCTGTAGCGGCGTAGCGCCCAAACGTCTCACGTGCCGTCGAAACAAACAAAGCCCGCGGCATCCCGCGGGCTTGATCCGAACTCTTTCGATGGTGCCATTCTGCCAGTGTTTTGCCCGACGAGTCAAACGACTCGATCTCGAACGGCATACGCACGACTCCGTAGCCAGTCTTCACTCCGGCCGAAGGAGCGGCCGTATCCAGCGCGAGAACCACTCCTCAGCGTCATTGTGAGGATTGCCCGGATCATCTACTCCGAAGATCGGATGCGGAATGAGGTAGCTCGGCTCATCCGCGAATACACCAATCGGCCTGCTCGTCTGCGGCGGCCGGTCCACACCGGTCGGCATGGTCCAGTTGCCAAACCGATCGTTGAATTCCGTGGAAGGCAGATATGGGACTGGCGCACTCCCGGACGCGAACACGCTACCCGCGTTCGACGCGTTGACACGGGTGAGACGCCGAACTTCTTCGGGCGCGACAGTTCCTGCGGCAGGAGCGGCTGGCGCTTCTGCCGCGTCCTGGGCAGGTATGGTGCCAGCTGGCGTGTTGGCCCAGTTTCCGAAGCGATCGGCAAAAGTGGTGCTGTGGGCCGCTTCTCGGTCAAGCGTCTTGCTCTCGATCCGTGGTGGTCTAGATGGAATTCTGAGCGAGCCGCCCCAATCCTTGCCAAAGCGAAGCGGAGAATAATCGCCGTCGAATGAATCGTAAGGAGCCGCCCCTTTGGAGAAGACGCTTCCATCGGCAACCTGGCTTTCACTTGGGTTATTTGCCGAGAAAGCAGGTCGGGTGGCAGCGGTAACGGTTGCGCCCGCGAGTAACGCAGCACCGAGCCCCTGTGCTCCAGGTATCATCATAGCTCCTGCACTGAGTACAGCTGCCCCCATCAGCAACGCAGAGCCTCGGTCAGCAGGTGCCGGCGGCCCCAGCACTTGTGATCCATCGGAGAGCCGCATGAGCGGTTGGCCTGTCTCCGAATGGAATTGCAAGACTTGTGGCTCCGGTGGCATGGCCGTGGTCGGAGGCAATTGACCGAGCCGTTGTTCATTCGGACTTAGCGCGGGAAAAGCTGGGAGCACACCTGTGAAGCGCGGATCAATTCGCGTCAGGCGCTCTGTTTCGTTCAGACCGGCGAGAGAAGGTGAATTGTAGCCCGGCAGGGACGGGAAGTCGCTCGGATTGGCTGGTGTCGAGCCGGGTATGCGAAAAATGCTTGAGGAGGGATCAAGCGCTGCGAACTTGGAATGCCACGGCGTTCCCTCCAGGTCCTGATTACCTGCAGTTATGTTGACGCCAGGATTTCGGGCTATCACTTCATCTAGCAGTTTCTGTCTCACTGGATTGTCCAGGTAGAGCAACCATTTAATTAGATGGTCCTGGCCGGAAGCTGCTCCTTTTTGCTCGAGGTCTCTGATTGCCCTAAGTA
>NZ_JBFULT010000952.1:0-1590 GCF_054049755.1 Bradyrhizobium sp. P5_C11_2 | reverse complement strand
GGCGATCCGACCTCTCCCCGCAAGCGGGGAGAGGTGAAGAAGAAAGGCTAGACGCGCTCGACGATGACCGCAGGCGCCATGCCGCCGGCGGCGCACATGGTGACGAGGCCGCGCTTGAGGCCGCGCCGTTCGAGCTCGTCGAGCACGGTGCCGATCAGGATCGAGCCGGTGGCGCCGATGGGATGGCCGAGCGCGATCGAGCCGCCATTGACGTTGACCTTGGCGCGATCGAGCTTGAGGTCGCGGATGTATTTTTCCGCAACCACCGCAAAGGCCTCGTTGATCTCGAACAGGTCGATGTCGTCGATGGAGAGCCCCGCCTTCGCCAGCACCTTGCGCGTGGCCGGCACCGGCGCGTTCAGCATCAGGGTCGGCGAGTCCCCCATGTTCGCCATCGCAACCACGCGGGCGCGCGGCTTCAGGCCATGCGCCTTGGCGTAAGCCGGCGAGGCCAGCAGGATCGCGGCGGCGCCGTCGACGACGCCCGACGAATTGCCGGCGTGGTGCACGAAGTCGATCTTGAGGTCGGGATATTGCTGGAGGATGAGGCCACGATAGGTCGTGCCCTTGTCGTCGAGCGCATAGTCGGCGATGGCGGGGAATGCGGGCTTCAGGCTGCTGAGCCCTTCCATCGTGGTCTGCGGCCGCGGATACTCTTCGTGGTCGAGCGCCAGGCTGCCGTCCTCGCGATGGACGGGCACGAGGCTCTTCTTGAAGTGGCCGTGCTCGATGGCGTACGCCGCGCGCTTCTGGCTTTCGAGACCGAGCGCGTCGACATCGTGCCGCGTGATGCCTTCCATGGTCGCGATCGCATCGGCGCAGACGCCTTGATGCGACTGCGGATGCCGCGCACGCAGGCGCAGATTGCCGCCGTCCATCATCATCGGACCGCCGCCGCGACGTCCCTCCATCGACATCATCTCGCAGCCGCCGGCGATGACGAGGTCCTCGGAGCCCGACATGATCGAGGCGGYCGCCATGTTGACGCTGGTGATGCCGGAGCCGCAGAAGCGGTCGAGCGTCACGGCGCTCGCGCGCACGTCGTAGCCGGCATCGAGCGCCGACATCCGCCCGAGATCGCCGCTCTGGGTTGCGACCTGCGCGCTGCAGCCCCAGACGATGTCGTCGACGTCGGCGGTGTTGATACCGGTGCGATCGGCGAGCGCGCGCAGCACAGTCGCGCCCAGTTGCTGCGGATGAATCCCGGACAACGCTCCCTTGCCGGCCTTGCCGACGCCCCGCGGCGTCCGGCAGGCATCGATGATGAGTGCATCGGTCATTGGCGTTGTCCTCTTTTTTGAATGGTTGGAGGCGTTTTGAATCAGGGGGAGAATGGAGTCAATGCGCGCTGGCGCGCCTCCTGTTTGCAAAAAACTCGAAAACAACCCCATGCACAGTAGAAAAGCGGAAGGCGGATGAGGCGCGGTCGCGCTCGCGAAGCAATTGATGCGTCAGGCAAAACAGCGGCAGTCGCGCAATTTCGCGGTGGTGCCGCGCATACGGCAACAGATGGACGCGCGGAGAGTCCCCCTCACCCGAATTTTCCGCTGCGCGTAAAATTCGGCCTCTCCCCGCAAGCGGGGAGAGGGG
>NZ_JBFULT010000951.1:0-1593 GCF_054049755.1 Bradyrhizobium sp. P5_C11_2 | reverse complement strand
GCCATAGGGCACGTAGTCATTCTTCACGCCGACGACGAGCTTGCCGCGTGCCTTGACGTTCTCAAGCGTGCCCGCCACGGCGGCGCCACCAACAAAGGAGGCAGCGAGCGCAAGGGCGGAAACGCCCATCATCCTTTTGAAGCCTGTCATCCTGTTCCTCTGGAAAAATCACGGCCTTCCAGCGCTGTTGCCGCAGCGCCGCGTCAGCCATCAGCTTTTTGCGAATGAAGAAATCAGGTCGCTCAAAAAATATGCACCCTTCTCAAGCGACCTAATTTTCATCATTGGAGACACATCTTTCTCAATGTACAAGTTGCCAAGGCCTCTTTTTTCATAATGTGAGATTCCATGCCGGCGATCGCCCAACCGCCGTCCGGTGGAGCCCAGTTGCTCGACCGGACCGTCATCCTGCTGGATCTCGTCGCCGATGGCGGCGTCGAGGGCCTCTCGCTCAAGGACCTGGCGGCGCGCTCCGGGCTCAATACCGCCACCTGTCACCGCATCCTCAATACGCTGGTCGGTCACAAGCTGCTTGCCCGCGACGACAAGAAACGGCGCTACAGGCTAGGTGCACGCATGGCGATCTACGGCGTCCGCGCTGCTCGCGGCCCCGGTATCATCAGCCGCTGCGAGATCGCACTGTCCCGGCTCAGGCGCCGCACCGGCGACACGACGCACCTGATGGCCCGCTTCAATCACGATTCCGTCTGTCTCGACCGGCGCGACGGTGAATGCATCGTGCCGACGCTGACGGGATCGATCGGCGGCTTCGTGCCTCTCGGCGTAGGTCCCGGCTCGATCGCGATGCTCGCATTCCTGGACGAGGACGAGCAGGACTACATCATCCGCGCCAACCTCGGGCGCTACGCGTCCTATCGCAATCTCACCGAGGACAAGGTTCGGCAGCTGATCGCCGACACCCGCCGCCGCGGTTACGCGGTGGATGTGGGCGAACTCATTCCCGGCATTGCCGGCGTCGGATTGCCGATCATGACGCCGGGCGAAAAGCCGGGCGCCGCCCTTAGCTTCACGTTCCTCTGCGCGAAGCTGAGGCCAGGCGTCCTCGAACATTACGGCGCCCTCCTGAAGGAGGAAATCGACGTGATCGTCGGTCAGTAGGAAGCKTCACGGGCGCGCGGCACGACTCGCAAAGGTTAGCGGATCTCGTTCACGTAGTGATGATGCGCCGTCGTGGCGCGATGCTCGCTCAGGAGCGCAAGCGCACCGGCTTGATCGTACGCCTCCTCGCGGATCACCAGAACGGCGTTCGGCGAAGCCAGCGCAAGCAGACGCCGATCCTCCTTGTCGGCGAGCTCTGCCAGGAGCTTCTCGCGGATCGCCGCGATACGAATGCCGTAGGCGTCGAGCAGATGGAGGTAGAGCAGCGCAGGCACGCTCGCCGCCTTGCGCGGGAAATCCGGCACGCGGCGCGCAACGAGCCGTATTCGCGAGTGCATCACCGGCGCGCGGCCAACACGTCGGATGCGGTGAAGACAGAGCAGCGGCTCACCAACGGCTTCCGTGAAGAGCGCCGCCTCATCTGCGTCTGCCGGCCGCAGTACCACAGACAAGACTTCGGGCACGGAACGCTGG
>NZ_JBFULT010000950.1:0-1594 GCF_054049755.1 Bradyrhizobium sp. P5_C11_2 | reverse complement strand
GCTCGGGCGTCAGCGGCCACCTCGTCACCGACGGCAGCGGCAATACCACTGTCTATCTCGGCGACACCGCCACGCCGGCCTCGCTCGCGACCGTGAACGATCTCTTGAGCGCGATCGATCTCGCCAGCGGCGTGAAGACGGCATCCATCACCTCGGGTGCTGCGACGATCTCCGTGAGCGCCAGCCAGCCCGGTGCTGCCGTTTCGACCGCTGCTGCGGGCGCCGTTACGCTGAAGAGTTCGACGGGCGCAGATCTGAGCGTCACCGGCAAGGCCGACCTGCTCAAGGCTCTCGGCCTGACGACGTCTACTGGTGCAGGCAATGCCACCATCGACGTCAAGCGGACAACGAGCGCGGCCTCGCTGGGTGCGACCATCACGGACGGTTCGACGCTGAACGTCGACGGTCACGTCATCACCTTCAAGAACGCGCCGATCCCGGGCTCGACCGGTGCTCCGAGCGTTCCGAGCGGCTTCGGCGTCAGCGGCAACGTCCTCACCGACGGCAACGGCAACTCGACCGTCTATCTGCAGGCCGGCACGGTTGCCGACGTGCTGAAGGCGATCGACCTTGCCACCGGCGTGCAGACCGCGACGGTCAACGCCAACGGCACCGCGACGCTTGCGACCGCCACCGGTCAGTCGAACTCGACGATCAATACGTCCGGTCAGCTCAAGCTCTCGACCGGCATCAACGCCGACCTGTCGATCACCGGTACCGGCAATGCGCTGAACGCGCTCGGCCTTGCCGGCAACACCGGGACTGCGACCGCGTTCACGGCGGCGCGCACTTCCGGCATCGGCGGCATCGCCGGCAAGACCTTGACCTTCTCCTCCTTCAACGGTGGTACGGCGGTCAACGTCACCTTCGGCGACGGCACCAATGGCACGGTCAAGACGCTCGATCAGCTCAACACCAAGCTGCAGGCCAACAACCTGGCTGCCACGATCGACGCCAACGGCCTGCTGACCATCACGGCATCCAACGACTACGCGTCCTCGACGCTGGGTTCGACGACCGCCGGCGGTGCGATCGGCGGCACGCTCACGTCGGCGCTGACCTTCTCGACGGCTTCCAACCCCGTCCAGGATGGCGTTGCACAGACCGCCCGCGCCAACCTGGTGTCTCAGTACAACAACATCCTGAACCAGATCGACACCACCTCGCAGGACTCCTCGTTCAACGGCGTCAACCTGCTCAATGGTGATCAGCTAAAGCTGGTGTTCGACGAGACCGGCAAGTCGAGCCTGAACATCACCGGCGTGACCTACAACTCCAAGGGTCTCGGCCTCGCTGCGCTGACCGTCGGCGTCGACTTCATCGACAACGCCGCCGCCAACAAGGTGCTGACCAAYYTGAACGCSGCCTCGAGCACGCTGCGCTCGGAAGCSTCSRSCCTSGGCTCGAACCTSTCSGTGGTGCAGRTSCGTCAGGACTTCAACAAGARCCTGATCAACGTGCTGCAGACCGGCTCGTCCAACCTGACGCTGGCCGACACCAACACCGAAGCGGCCAACAGCCAGGCGCTGTCGACCCGTCAGTCGATCGCGGTCTCCGCGCTGTCGCTGGCCAACCAGTCGCAGCAGAGCGTGCT
>NZ_JBFULT010000949.1:0-1594 GCF_054049755.1 Bradyrhizobium sp. P5_C11_2 | reverse complement strand
CATATAGATAGCGTCCGCCATTGTGCTGCAGGCCACCCGGAAATCTCCAGAAGTAGGCGCCAAGAAAGACGGCAACAAATAGCGCAAGCATGCGTCCAACCGCGGCCGGGCGCGCGAAACGGAGACACAGGAAGAGCGGAAAGCTCAAAAAGGCGGCTTGAGAAACCGCTAAAAGCATCAAGAGCGATTTATCCGACCAATCTGCGTAGCGTTCGGCGAAAAAGTACATCTTCGCGCTGACGGTGTTGGGCATCAATGAGCCGGTGTCGATCCAATACCAGAGTAGGAAGGGCACGGAACTTAAGGCCGCGACCGCCGCGGCAGCAATTTTGAAGCCAGTGGCAGCATACTTTTCCCAGAACACGATGAGCATCGACGCGGCCGACAGGAAGCTGAGTTCCGGCCGAACAAACGGCATGATGCCGCACAGAGCCGGAAGCCAGAAGGTGCGCCTTTTGTCTGTAAGCAGTTTGATGTCCCACGCCACCGCGGCCATTGCCAGTCCGGTGTCCATCCCATTCAAGACTTGAAACAACGTGCCCGCGAAGACAAGGCTGCCTAAGGCAATCAGCGCCGCTTCCAGCCGAGGACATCCGATGTTGAGGCACATAAAGAATACGCCGAGCACATAGGCGACGCCACTGAGCGAGCTGAGCACATACAGCGCGGCAGTATCGGGATACACTAGTTGCTCGAAGGCCAGAAGCAGTGCGAGATGCACGCCGCTCGTCGCCCCAACAAGAGCCGGCACTCCCTCATAATTCTCGTCTCGGCCGAGACGCAGAACCTGAGCGTTGTGCAGGTTGATGAAGGCATCGTCTGCCGGAAAAGCCGCGCCTCCGTTCACGGAGTAAACGATCGCAAAGATGGCGATTGTGACGAGCGCGCAGGCTCCAGCATCGATCCACCGGCTCTCCAGTTCGCTCGTCATATGTCAGCCGACCCCGTCAACCTCTGTAGCGTGCTTACAATCTCAGGTAAAATATTTTGTTAATACACCTATTGTTCCTCAGTTGATGAGCCCAGCAGATTTGGGGGCGTCTATGTGGGCCTCGGCCGGTACCACCGACGGCCGTTCGCGTCCGTTTTTGGCCCTTCGCTTGCGTGAATGCGGTGCAGCTACATGTCGGTTGATAAGGGCAGACCGGAAGTTTGTGGCTGGGCACCAAACCGGCGCTTTTGACCCAAGGCAGACGTGCCCTGCTCGCTAGGCCGCATTGCGCTGAATGTATTAGCGGCGATAAAGATACCTGATGATGGTTCGCTCGATACCCACGCCTCTCTGGTTCGCGGCGGCCCTTTTCCCAATGGTTGTGTCGCAAATTGTAAGACTGCAACAATCCGATCCGGCAGCATGGATCGTCTGGGATTACGCAGGCCGCCTCGGGGCCTTGGCAGTTCTGTGCGCCATACCTGCTGCGCGGAAGATAGCCTTCCGATTTGAACCACTTCGAATGGCGCGATGGGAAGTGACCATCTGGATTGTCGGCATTGTCCTCGCGGACCACTATTGGGGCGGTTGGATCCAACGAACCATTAATGGAGGCCTACCTGCGACAGTGCTCGGGGCATATCCTGAAGTGCAGGGCTGGCT
>NZ_JBFULT010000948.1:0-1596 GCF_054049755.1 Bradyrhizobium sp. P5_C11_2 | reverse complement strand
CATTGTGGCCGATCTGGACCTGATTGTCGATTTTGGTGCCCTCCCCGATCACGGTGTCGCGCAAGGACCCGCGATCGATCGTGGTGCCGGCGCCGACCTCGACGTCGTTCTGGATCAGCACCCGCCCGGTCTGCGGCACCTTCAGATGGCCCTCGGGGCCGAAGAAGATGAAGCCGTAGCCGTCCTGGCCGATCGAGCAGCCCGGATGGATCAGGACGTTGTTGCCGATCAGGGCGCACTGGATCGCGGTGCGGGCGCCGACATTGCAGTCCCGGCCGATCTTGACGCCGGGGCCGATCACGGCGCCGACGCCGATCACCGTGCCGCTGCCGATCTCGACATCCGGACCGATGACGGCAAGCGGATCCACGATCACGCCATCCTCGAGCCGCGCCGAAGGGTCGATGATCGCCGACGGTGCGATGCCGTCATTGCCGGTCCAGGATTGCGGCCTGAGCGCGTCGCCGTGCCATTCCCGCGCGATCCTGACGAAGGCGCGGAACGGCTGCGCCACCCGCAGCACCGCCACATGCGCCGGCACCTGGGCCTCGAAACGCGGGCTGACCAGGCAGGCCCCGGCCGCGGTCGCCTTGAGCTGATCGGCGTATTTCAGGTTGTCGAAGAACGTCAGATGCATCGGGCCGGCTTCGTCGAGCGAGGCCAGGCCCGTGATGACGTGGCCGCCCCGGGCGGGGTCGACCAGTTGCGCCTTGGTCAGCGCGRCAATGTCGGCCAGCGCTGAGGCCGGCGGCTTTGTGAAGAAGGTCGGCTGCGCCATTCCACCCCGTCGCGGTCCGGCTTCGGCAAGAAGCGGTCAGGCCGCATCATGCCTTATCTCATGGATTGAGCACGATCTTTTTGGAAACCGGCCCCCAGGGAAATCCAAAGGGAAACCCAAGGAGCCGGATCATGCCCTGCTGATCGAATTAGAACGAGGTGCCGCCGCCGAACCGGAATTCCTGCGTGCGATCGTACTTGCCCTTGGTGAGCGGCACGGCGTAGTCGAAGCGCAGCGGACCGAACGGCGACTGCCAGATCAGGCCGACACCGACCGACGAGCGGACGGCATTGCCGTTGTCATACACCAGGCCGGTACAAGTTCCAGCCGAGGGCGGGTTGATGGTCGACGGCGTGCAGTTCGAGTTCCTGGTCGTGGTCATTTCGTTGGTCACCGACCACGTCGTCGGGCCCTGATAGTCGAAGAGGCCGCCGGCATCGGCGTAGACCGCGCCCTTCAGACCCACTTCCTTCGGCAGGAACCAGAACGGCATCTGCAATTCGAACGAAGCTCCCCAGTACTTGGTGCCGCCGAGCGCGTCCTGCGTGCCAAAAGGATTCAAATCGCGCGGACCGATGCCGTTCGGGGCAAAGCCGCGGACGAGATTCGGGCCCATCTGGAACTGATCCAGCATGCGGATCTCGTTGTTGCCGATCTTGTTCAGGATGCCGCCCTGCAAATGGACGAGGCCGACGATGTCCGACACCAGCGGGGCATAGTACTTTCCGTCCGCCACGGTCTTCAGGTAGGAGACGTCGCCGCCGACACCGGCGAAATCCTGACGGAAGTCGACGAGCAGACCGTCGGTGGGGTTCTTG
>NZ_JBFULT010000947.1:0-1598 GCF_054049755.1 Bradyrhizobium sp. P5_C11_2 | reverse complement strand
TGTTCAAGCTGGCGCCGCCATATGTTATGATAATCTCCGTGGAGGGACGATGGCAGAGGACGATTCCTGGCACGTTGGACAAGCTATTTTCGGTTCCCATTCCCGTCGTAAGCCCAACCGGCCAATTCGAACGTCCCTGACACATCCGCTTCAGATCGCGACCGTCCCTATTGGTGACGGTGGCCGCATTGGTCTGACACTGTGTCCCGGTAAGGTCGATGACACATCAGCCGGCGGGGCGTGGGAGCGAGACCTGCAGGCTGATATTGCGGTCATTCGGGATTGGGGCGCCGCGTCGGTGCTTACCCTTCTGGAAGCGCACGAGTTCGACCTGCTGAAAGTGCGAGTTTTGCCCGAAGCCGTAAGGGACGCAGGGATGGCTTGGCACTATGCTCCGATACCCGATGTCAGCGTTCCAGGGCCAGCCTTCGATGCAGCATGGCGAACGATAGGCCCTCGCCTTGTCGCACAGCTACGTCAGGGCCAATCCCTCGTGGTTCATTGCCGGGGCGGTCTCGGTAGGGCCGGTATGATAGCTGCAAAACTCGTTACGATAATGGGCGAGAATCCAAAGACGGCGATTGAACGGATCAGGACGGTTAGACCCGGCGCCATCGAGACGCGCGCTCAGGAAGCGTACGTTCTCGGGCAAGGTGCACTGAATGTCTGAAGCCATACGTGACCGAGCCGTAGGGGCATTCATCGGCCTAGCGGTTGGTGACGCTCTTGGGACCACCCTTGAATTCGAGACACGAGACGCAAATCCGCCTGTGACTGATATGGTAGGTGGCGGCCCGTTCAACCTGAAAGTCGGCCAGTGGACTGATGACACGTCCATGGCCCTTTGCCTCGCTGATTCGATCCTAGCCTGTGACAGTCTGGACGAACGGGATCTGATGGAACGGTTCTGTCGCTGGTACGAAACTGGCGAGAACTCCTGCACGGGATCCTGTTTCGATATCGGGATCACCACGAGGAAAGCCCTGGAATCGTTTCGGCGCACCGGTGACCCAATAGCAGGACCGGTCGACCGGAGGACGGCAGGGAACGGTTCGATAATGCGCCTCGCGCCCGTGGCCTTGCGCTACTGGAATAATAACGAACGCCTGAAGGATGCGGCCCGTCGCCAAAGCTATGTAACCCATGGCAGCGCGGAGGCCGTGGACGCCTGCGAGGCCCTGGCGGTGGTCCTAGCCGCGCTTATCGGGGGAAAGCCGCTATCGGACGTTCTGTCGGCATTCTACGGCCCATTCTGTCCAGGGGTTCAGGCCATCATGGACAGGTCATGGCGCGGGAAGAAGCGAGGTGACATCCGGTCATCGGGCTATGTCATCGATAGCTTGGAATGCGCTCTATGGTGCGTGGCCGAAACGTCGAACTTCCGAGATGCCGTGCTGCTGGCGGTGAATCTCGGTGACGATGCCGACACGGTCGGAGCGATCACAGGGCAGATAGGCGGTGCCGCTTACGGTCTATCATCTATACCCGAGAAATGGTTTCAAGCTCTGGCATGGAACAGTAAACTCACCGACCGAGCAGACAGCTTGATACACTCCTCCGTGGATTGAATGCTATTTTGGGCGCGCACTGATGTTCGA
>NZ_JBFULT010000946.1:0-1600 GCF_054049755.1 Bradyrhizobium sp. P5_C11_2 | reverse complement strand
CCCGCGACCTTCCGGTGCTGAATGCCACCTGCCCGCTGGTCACGAAAGTTCACAATCAGGGGAAGCGCTACATCACCAAGGGCCGCACGCTGATCCTGATCGGCCATGCCGGCCATCCCGAGGTCGAGGGCACGATGGGCCAGGTTCCAGGGCCCGTGCTGCTGGTCCAGAGCGTCGAAGAGGTTAAGGCGCTGACGCTGCCTGCGGATACGCCAGTGGCCTACATCACCCAGACCACGCTGTCGGTCGATGACACCAGGGACATTATCGCGGCGCTTCAGGCCAGATTTACAGATATTCAAGGCCCCGACATCCGGGATATCTGCTATGCGACACAGAACCGCCAATCTGCGGTAAGGGACTTGAGCAAGCTGGTCGACGTGATCTTGGTGGTGGGCGCTGCCAATAGCTCGAACTCGAACCGGCTCCGCGAAATCGGCACCGAAGCCGGCGTCGCGAGTTATTTGATCGCGGATGGCAGCAAGCTCAATCCGGAGTGGTTGAAAGGTGCCAGGACCGTCGGCCTCACGGCCGGCGCCTCGGCGCCCGAGGTGCTGGTGGATGACGTGATCGAAGCTCTGCGGCGGATCGGACCCGTGACGGTCTCGGTGCTCCCGGGCCGCGAGGAAAACATCGAATTCCGGCTTCCGGCCCAACTGGCTGCGAGCTGACCTACCTGAATTCCAAGCCCAGAAAGAAACTTGTAATGGCTATCCCCTTCTTCAAGGAAATGCGTATCGGCGGCTATTTGCTCAAGCAGAAACTGCTTGGCCGCAAACGCTATCCGCTCGTGCTGATGCTGGAGCCGCTGTTCCGCTGCAACCTCGCCTGCGTCGGCTGCGGCAAGATCGACTATCCGGATGCGATCCTCAACCGCCGCATGACGGCGCAGGAGTGCTGGGACGCGGCCGACGAATGCGGCGCGCCGATGGTGGCGATTCCCGGCGGCGAGCCGCTGATCCACAAGGAGATCGGCGAGATCGTGCGCGGCCTCGTCGAGCGCAAGAAGTTCGTCTCGCTCTGCACCAACGCGCTGCTGCTCGAGAAGAAGCTCGATTTGTTCACGCCCTCCCCGTATCTGTTCTTCTCCGTGCATCTCGACGGCCTGAAGGACCATCACGACAAGGCCGTGTCGCAGAAGGGCGTGTTCGACCGCGCCGTCTCCGCGATCAAGGCGGCCAAGGCGCGCGGCTTCACCGTCAACGTCAACGCCACCATCTTCGACGGCCATCCGGCCGAGGAGATCGCAAAGTTCCTCGACCTCACCGTCGAGCTCGGTGTCGGCGTCTCGATGTCGCCGGGCTACGCCTATGAGCGTGCGCCGGACCAGGAGCACTTCCTCAACCGCACCAAGACCAAGAAGCTGTTCCGCGACGTCTTTGCGATGGGCAAGGGCAAGAAGTGGAACTTCATGCATTCCGGCCTGTTCCTCGACTTCCTCGCCGGCAACCAGGAATACGAGTGCACGCCGTGGGGCATGCCCGCGCGCAACATCTTCGGCTGGCAGAAGCCCTGCTATCTGCTCGGCGAAGGCTATGCCAAGACCTTCAAGGAGCTGATGGACACCACCGACTGGGAGACCTACGGCACCGGCAAGTAC
>NZ_JBFULT010000945.1:0-1625 GCF_054049755.1 Bradyrhizobium sp. P5_C11_2 | reverse complement strand
CGATGTCGGCTTCATATTTCAGAAGCACGTTGAGCGTGTCCTTGACGATTTCGGTGTCGAGCTCGGCGGCCTGAAGTAGCACCAGCACCCGCGCCCAGTCGATGGTCTCGCTGACCGAGGGCAGTTTCTTGAGGTCGAGCGAGCGGATTTCGTGGATGAAGCCGACCATCTGCCGGCGCAGCGTCTGCGAGATGCCGGGCACGCGGCTCTCGACGATGCGCTCCTCCAGCCGCTGCTCGGGGAAGCCGATATGCAGATGCAGGCAGCGCCGCTTCAGCGCGTCGCCCAGGTCGCGTTCGCTGTTGGAGGTGAGGATCACGGTCGGCGGCGTGATCGCGGAGACGGTGCCGAGCTCGGGGATCGTGACCTGGAAGTCGGAGAGGATCTCCAGCAGCAGCGATTCGAATTCCGCATCCGACTTGTCGATCTCGTCGATCAGGAGAACGCAGCCGCCCGGCTGCTCGAGCGCCTGGAGCAGCGGTCGTGGCTCGACGAATTCCTTGGAGAAGAACACGTCACCGAAGTCGTGAAGCTGGTCGAGCGCGGCGTGCAGCGTCTGCGCGCCGCCGAGCACTTCGCCGAGCTTGTCCTTCAGGATCTGGGTATAGAGAAGCTGCTTGGCGTACTTCCACTCATAGAGCGCCTTGGCCTCGTCGAGACCCTCGTAGCATTGCAGGCGGATCATCTTCATGCCGCGCCAGGCGGCGATCGCCTTGGCAAGTTCGGTCTTGCCGACGCCCGCGGGGCCTTCGACCAGGATCGGCTTCTCGATCTGTTGCGACAAATAGACTGCGGTCGCGATCTGCCGGCTCGCGATGTAGCCTTGCGCGGCGAGGCCGCTCTCCACTGCCTCGATCGCGGTCGAGGCCTTCTGTTCAGCCACGAACGGCGCTCCCAAAGGTCTTGCTTGAGGCTTGTTCTGCCTGCGTTCCCGGCAAAGAACAAGCCTCGTTTGGGAGGGGCCAGACCCGCGCGAACGGCCGTTTTTCCGCTTAGCGCAAATACGCGAGCGGCTGGCCGATCCCGCGGTCAGTGCCGCAGCAGCTCCGGCTTTCGGATCGTCTGCCGGACCTCGGCGCCGCAATCGGCGCACTCGTAGACGAAGTCGATCTTCGCAAGGCTCCAATGCGGCTCGACCTCGCGCACATACATCGGCAGGAACCCCATGCAGCTGGGGCAGATTACAGGCGCGATTTCGATGTCCTGATGATGCTGTACATAAGCTGGCATCTCGGCTCTCCTTCGCAGGCGACCACCAAACCCCGCGCAAAAGCTACCGCCGGTCGCGCCGGCGCCGTCATCAACTCTTTCGAACAGAGGAGGAACAGCGGAGGTTTGCCGCTCGCTGTGACATTCTTGTTACGGCTCTGTACTGTAACGGGACTACCAAATGCCTATTTCACAGGCCGATCCGGTTCTCGGACCTTCACTGCAACGATAAGGGAGCAACCCATGACGCATGCCATTCGCTTTCACAAGACCGGCGGCCCTGAAGTCCTGGTCTGGGAGGAGGTCAGTGTCGGCAAGCCCGGACCGGGCGAGGCGCGCATCCGCCACACCGCCGTCGGTCTCAACTTCGTCGATATCTACAACCGGTCGGGTCTTTATCCGGCGCAGCTGCCAAG
>NZ_JBFULT010000944.1:0-1632 GCF_054049755.1 Bradyrhizobium sp. P5_C11_2 | reverse complement strand
CAAGCGGGGAGAGGCGAAGGAAGGTCACCTTGTCATCCTGTTCCACGCATCCAGCCCGGCGATCTTGTAGGCCTCGGCCAGCGTCGGATAGTTGAAGGTGTTCTGGATGAAATAATCGATCGTGCCTTTGAGGTTGAGCACGGCCTGGCCGATATGGATCAGCTCGGTGGCGCCTTCGCCGAGGATGTGCACGCCGAGCAGGCGGCGGGTCTTGGTCGAGAAGATCATCTTCATCATGCCGCTGTTCAGCCCCATGATGTGGCCGCGCGAGGTCTCGCGGAAGCGCGCGATGCCGACCTCGTAGGGAATGCCGCGCGTGCGCACCTCTTCCTCGGTGAGACCCGCGGTCGAGATTTCCGGCACCGAATAGATGCCGTAGGGAAAGAACTCCGGCGGCGCCAGCGGCTCCATGCCGAGCGCGTGGCAGGCGGCGACGCGGCCCTGCTCCATCGACGTGGAGGCAAGGCTCGGAAAACCGATCACATCGCCGGCGGCGTAAATGTGCGGCACGCTGGTCTGCAAGGTCACGGGATCGACCGTGATCCGCCCGCGATGATCGACGGCGATGCCGGCGGCCTCGAGGTTGAGCCGGTCGGTGGCGCCGACACGGCCCGCCGCGAACAGCAGCATTTCCGTGGTGACATGCCGGCCGTCCGACAGATGCGTGACGATGCTGCCCTGCGCGGTTTTCTCGATCGAGGTGACCTTCGAGCCGAGCCGCAGCGCGACATTGCGGTCGCGCAATTCGTGCATGAACTCGTCGATCAATTCCTTGTCGATGAAATCGAGGAAGGTCGGCCGCGGCTCGATCAGGGTGACGGGCACGTCGAGCGCGCTGAAGATGGTGGCATATTCGACGCCGATCACGCCGGCTCCGATCACGGCCAGGCTGCGCGGCAGTTTTGGCAGCTCGATGATCTCGTCGCTGTCGAGCACGGTCGCGCCATCGAACGGCACGTAATCGGGGCGGAACGGGCGCGTGCCGCAGGCGATCAGGATGAAGGCGGCCGACACCACCTTGGTCTCGCCGATCGCGCTCGTGATCTCGACCTCGTGCGGCGAGACCAGGCGCGCCTCGCCGTTGGCGGTCCGCACCAAATTGCGGCTGAACTGATGCTCCAGCACCTCGACCTCATGGTCCAGCGTCTTCTGGAGCCGGGTCATCAGATCGCTCGCCGCGATGTCCTGCTTGACCCGGTAGGAGCGGCCGTAGAAGCCGCGCTCGCGCCAGCCGGACAAATTGAGCACGGTCTCGCGCAGGGTCTTGGACGGGATGGTGCCGGTGTGGACGGAGACGCCGCCGACCCGCCGGCCCTTCTCCACCACCAGCACGGCCTTGCCGAGCTTGGCGCATTGCACCGCGGCCCGGCGCCCCGACGGGCCCGAGCCGATCACCACCATGTCGTAATCGTACATCGGAAGACTTCCGAACCCCACGAGGCCAGCGGGAACCGACATGCAGCAATCGGGCCAAAGCAGCAAGTCCTACCTCCGAGGTAATCGCGCGGATGACGCCGATCTGAGAGCATCGGGCGCAAATAAATTCCGCAAGGTCCGCGCGCCGATGCATCAAACCGTCACAAAGCAGATCGATTCGGCGCGGCGCTGGTGGGTGCTGGCGATCGTCGTCGC
>NZ_JBFULT010000943.1:0-1637 GCF_054049755.1 Bradyrhizobium sp. P5_C11_2 | reverse complement strand
GGCGTCGGTCGAGGAGGTGTCGCGCGGGCCCTTGTCCGGGGCGGAGTCGGTCCGCCGCGGCGCCGTGTCCTGCGCCTGCGCGGCCGCGCTGTTGCTGATCGCCTGGGTGTTGCTGTCGACCAGCGAGCCGAAGGAGTCGTTGGGGGACGTGTCTTTGGAGCTCTGCGACCGGGCAGGCTTTGGCTGCGCGCTCTGGACTTGCACGCTGGCTGCTATGTCTGACGTCCGACCGACCACGGAAAACCCCTTGGAAACATCTTCGGACAAGGGGTAGCAAGGAGCGGGCCAGCCCCGCCAAAAGGAATTTTGGCAAGTAAAATCAATTATTTGTCGAATCTGGCCTGGCGCCGCGAGGCCCTCCGCGACCCCGCCATTTCTGCCTCCCCGGCAAGAATTGCCCTAAGCTTTTGGCCCGCGCGATTGCTTCACCGGAATGGCGCCTATATTAAAGGATCGCTCTCAGCCGCTTTCGACCGGGCAAGCCCCCGAGGAACCAGAGTTCCCCGGGACCGCCGATGTCCCGATCAGAGGCATTACATCGCGGATCGCCGAACGCCGCCGTCAAACTCGCAAAACCCATGCTCAACAGTCTGGATCTCGAAGGCCGTCCGCAGGACACCAGGGTCGTTGTCGCCATGTCGGGCGGCGTCGATTCCTCGACGACGGCTGCGCTGTTGAAGGCGGAAGGCTATGACGTCGTCGGCATCACGCTGCAGCTCTACGACCATGGCGCCGCGACCCATCGCAAGGGCGCCTGCTGCGCCGGCCAGGACATCCACGACGCCCGCGACGTCGCCGCCAAGCTCGGCATTCCCCATTACGTGCTCGACTACGAGGACCGCTTCCGCGAGTCCGTCATCGACAATTTCGCCGACAGCTACGCGCTCGGCGAGACGCCGGTGCCGTGCATCGAGTGCAACCGCTCGGTCAAGTTCCGCGATCTCCTGAAGACCGCGCGCGAGCTTGGCGCCACCGCGCTCGCCACCGGACATTACGTCGCCTCGCGCCGTCGCGACGACGGCTCGCGCGCGCTGGTGTGCGCTGCGGACGCCGATCGCGACCAGAGCTATTTCCTGTTCGCGACCACGCAGGAGCAGCTCGACTATTTGCGCTTTCCCCTCGGCGACATGACCAAGCCCGAGACCCGCGAGCTCGCGCGCCGCTTCGGCCTCGCGGTCGCCGACAAGCACGACAGCCAGGACATCTGCTTCGTGCCGACGGGGCGCTACACCGACATCATCACCCGGCTGCGGCCGAACGCGATGGACCCCGGCGACATCGTCGATCTCGACGGCCGCGTGCTCGGCCGGCACAACGGCATCGCCAATTTCACCGTCGGCCAGCGCCGCGGCCTCGGCATTGCCGCTCACGCGCCGCTGTTCGTGGTGCGGCTGGACGCAGCCGACCGCCGCGTCGTGGTCGGCCCGCGCGATGCGCTGAAGATGCACCGCATCGTGCTGCGCGACGTCAACTGGATCGGCGATGGCGACATCGATCGCGCCATCGGCTCTGGCCTCGAAATGTTCGTGCGCGTGCGCTCGACCCGCAGCCCGCAGCCGGCGTGGCTGCGCGGCGGAGGCGRCCATTACGAAGTCGAGCTCGTCGCCGGCGAGGAGGGCGTCTCGCCGGGCCAAGCC
>NZ_JBFULT010000942.1:0-1640 GCF_054049755.1 Bradyrhizobium sp. P5_C11_2 | reverse complement strand
AACGACTGCGCTTCACCGATAGATCACGCGGTATGGGTCCCGGCCTTCGCCGGGACGACACCAGCGGCTACGCCGCCGATTGTGCCTCATCCTCCCGACTCTGCCGCAACGCCCGCGCATAGAGCATCATCCCCTCGCGGACCGTGCGCCGCTCAGCCGCCGTCAGCGCTGCCAGTGCGCCGCTCACCTGCTGTCGCCCGAAGGCGTGCAGCGCCTCCAGCGTGCGGCGGCCCTTCGCGGTCAATGACAGCAGCTTGCTGCGTGCGTCGGCCTCATCCGGCGTCTCCCTCAACTCGCCGCAGTCGATCAATTTGCGCACCATGCGGCTGACGCTGGATTTCTCCAGGCGCAGGAAGTCGCAAAGCTCGCCCGAGGTCATTGGACCGCGGATGCCGATCTCGAGAATGGTGTGGACCGCCGACGGCGGATAGTCCGACGCCGCCACCGTGGCATCCATGAAGCCGAGCTCGCGCACCATCAGGCGCGACGCGGCGCGAATGTCGTCGATCAGCGCAAGCTCAGCCACGGCTTGACTCTCCGCATAAAGTTGTATCATACAACTATATGCGCGCAGCGGCGCGCGCAAGCGTTTTGGAGTGGCCCATGAGCGGAACTTTGCCGGCCGGCGGACGGATGAGTGGCAAGGTCTGCCTGGTGACGGGGGGCGGCAGCGGCATCGGTCGTGCCACGGCGCTGCGGATGGCCTCCGACGGTGCGGAAGCGATCGTGGTCGCGGGCCGGCGCGAAGCCGAGATCGCGGAAACCGCGGCCGCATGCCGCGAGCTCGGTGCTGCGGCGCTCGCGGTCAAGACCGATGTCACGCGGGAGGACGAGGTTCAAAACCTGATCGCCGCGGGGCTCGCCCGTTACGGCAGGCTCGACGTCGCCTTCAACAATGCCGGCTTCCAGGAACGGCGCGCGCCGCTGGAAGAGCAGGGCACCGACATCTACGACAGCGTGTTCGATACCAATGTCCGCGCGCTGTTCCTGTGCCTGCGCCATCAACTGCCGGCGATGCTGGCGCAAGGCCGCGGCAGCATCGTCGTCAACGCCTCCGTCAGCGGCGTCCGCAATCCCAACCCCGGCTTTTCACTCTACTCCGCCTCGAAGGCCGCCGCGATATCGCTGACGCGCTCGGCCGCGATGGAAAACGCCCCGCGCGGCATCCGCATCAACGCCATCGCCCCCGGCCGCGTCGTCACCGACATGATGCTGCGCGCCGGCGTCGGTGACGTGGCGACGGTGAGCGCAGGCCTGCCGCTGCGGCGGATGGGCAATCCGGAGGAGGTGGCGGAAGCGGTGGTGTGGCTATCGTCCGACGCCGCGTCCTATGTCGTCGGCCACGTGCTGGCGGCGGACGGTGGATTTTTGGCGTCGTAGATTTGGTTGGCGGGGTTCGCCAAAAATTCGGTGTCGTCCCGGCGAAGGCCGGGACCCATAACCCCAGGGAGAAGTTTGGCGAAGATTGGTTGTTCGGGATTGGCACCGCGCACAATCGATAGATCACGCGGTATGGGTCCCGRCCCCCCGTGCGCAATTGCGCACTAGGGTCCGGACTCAATTGATCCACCAAGTGATTGCAGCGGCCAGAAGGATTGCGGACAGGAAGATGTCTGCGCGCTTGTCGTATCGGGTTGCGA
>NZ_JBFULT010000941.1:0-1642 GCF_054049755.1 Bradyrhizobium sp. P5_C11_2 | reverse complement strand
CCATCTGGGCGACCGAAAGCCAGGTCGCAAAGATGCCGAATCCGTCGGGCGACATCGTTCGTGCCGCCAGCGAGAACAATGCAAACGCAAGCGCGCCGCTACCAACCTTGAGCAGGATGGTTCCGGCAACACCACGCGTTACGTCGCGCCGCATGAACTGGACGATGGATTTGATCATTGAAGATTAAGGGGTAGCTCTCCCCTGAAGAGATACGTTCCGATACGGGCGACAGCCTAGCACGCCGAAAAATCGCGAGTGTTAATGGGCGTGCTCCGGGATGTTGCCGGCTGCGACGACGTCGCCGCCGGGCCGGTTGCTTCACTATGGAACATCGCCGACCCGATTGTCCCAGATAGAGCAAAGCCCGACCCGATCGCGCGGCGGCAGAGCGCCGCATCGATGGCCAATGACGGCGAGATCGGCCGTCTGGATGCGGACCGGTTCGCCGGGAACGGCCGCCGAGTTGCGGGACACCGGAATTTGCAGGGCGTCCCGAGCAAGGCGCGTGCCGGACATCGTGGAGATGACCAGGTCTCCGCTTCATTAACCGAGATATCGGGAAATGATCGCGTTTGGTCTTGCGATGCGACATCAGGCGAGAGAATTGCTCATGCAACCATCGTTGACCGCGGGAGCCATTGACCATGACGGCGGATAGAAACGTGACCGAACCGATTGCCGCAGCCGGCACTTCGGCGATCGTTGCGGACATCGCCATCGTCGGCGGCGGCCTCGCGGGATCGCTCGCGGCGGCCGTGCTCGCGCGGGCAGGGCATCGCGTCGCCCTGATCGACAAGCGCGCGGTCTATCCGGACGAGTTTCGGGTCGAGAAGATCGGCGGCCATCAGCTGGAGATGTTCCGCAGGCTGGGCTTCATCCGCGGCCTCGAGAGCGTCGCCTGTTCATACGACCGCGTGCTCAATATCAGGGAAGGCAGGGTGATCGATGTCAGCGTCGGCCAGGCTTACGGGCTTCCCTATGCCGGTCTCGTTGCCATGGCGCGCGGTCAGCTGCCCGATCCATCCAGCCTGATCGTCGACGAGGTCACCGCGGTCAGCTGCAGCGACGACCTGCAGCATCTCGAGCTCGCTTCCGGACGGCACGTCACTGCGCGCCTCGTCGTTCTGGCCACCGGCATGGCGGGAGTGCTCGGTTACAGGTTGGGCATCAAGCGGCAGGTGCTGGCCGAGCGCCATTCGGTCTCGTTCGGCTTCACGATCGCCCGCCGGGATGGCGCGCCGTTCGATTTCGAGGCGCTGACCTGTTACGGCGAGCGCACGGCGGACGGCATCGATTATCTCAGCCTGTTTCCGGTGCCCGCCGGCATGCGCGCAAATCTCTTCATGTTTCGCGACCCGACCGATCCGATCATGCGCGAGCTGCGTCGTGATACGGAAGCAACGGTTCTGCGCTTGCTGCCGGGATTGCAGCCCTATCTCGGCGATTTCCGCGTGACCGACCAGGTCCGGAATTGGGTGATGGATCTGTCCGTCGTCGAAGGACATCTCCAGCCCGGCGTCGTGCTCATCGGCGATGCATTCCAGACCAATTGCCCTGCCGCGGGCACGGGCGTTGCCCGCCTGCTGGTCGACGTCGAGCGCCTCTGCACCGAATATGCGCCGCGWTGGCTCAAGACGGAGG
>NZ_JBFULT010000940.1:0-1643 GCF_054049755.1 Bradyrhizobium sp. P5_C11_2 | reverse complement strand
GGAACATGCGGCGGCGATTCTTCACCCGAAGATGGGCGCGCCGGTGCGGAAAGTGTTGAGCAAGGGCGCGGCGCTGATCCCGTCGTCGAAGAAGCGCAGCGGACCCGGCACGACGCTCGACATTCCCCTTGGTCACAAGGACGCAGCCTTCGTGCGTAGTCACTTCGACGGCATGGAAGTGCAGATCAACGACGCGCCGCGCGCCAACGAGATCATGGTCGCGGTCGCCGTCACCGACAGCGGCCGTCCGCTGCCGCGCGTCGGCGGGCTGACGGTTGCGGAGGTCAAGGGCGAAGACGGTTTGAGATAGAGTTTGAACCGGGGAGGCGGGCACAGCTTCTCCGACAAGATCACGCTGAAGACGTAGAGAGTTCAAAACTGGAGGTTGGGATGCGAGCGAGAAACTATTTTGTGGGCGCGGCCTTCGCGCTTCTGGCTGGCGGCATGGCTCATTCGGCCGTGGCGCAGGAGATCAAGATCGGCGAGATCAACAGCTACTCGCTGCTGCCGGCCTTCACCGAGCCCTATCGCAAGGGCTGGCAGCTCGCGGTGGAAGAGATCAACGCGGCCGGCGGCATCAACGGCAAGAAGCTGGTCGTCGTCTCCAAGGACGATGGCGGCAAGCCGGCCGACGCGCAGACCGCGGCCAACGAGCTGGTTTCGAGCGAGGGCGTTGCCATGCTCACCGGCACGTTCCTGTCGAACATCGGTCTGGCCGTCAGCGACTTCGCCAACCAGAAGAAGGTGTTCTTCCTCGCGGCCGAGCCGCTGACGGACGCGGTGACCTGGTCGAAGGGCAACAAGTACACTTTCCGCCTGCGCCCCTCCAACTACATGCAGGCCGCGATGCTGGTGGAAGCAGCCAGCAAGCTGCCCGCAAAACGCTGGGCGACGATCGCGCCGAACTATGAATATGGCCAGTCGGCGGTTGCCGTATTCAAGAAGCTGATGTCGGAGAAGCGGCCGGACATTCAGTGGGTCGACGAGCAATGGCCGCCGCAGGGCAAGATCGACGCCGGCCCGGTGGTGCAGGCGGTTGCCGCGGCCAATCCGGAAGCGATCCTCAACGTCACCTTCGGCGCCGACCTCGTGAAGCTCGTGCGCGAAGGCAACACCCGCGGCCTGTTCAAGGGGCGCGAGGTGGTGTCGTTCCTCACCGGCGAGCCGGAATATCTCGATCCGCTCAAGGAGGAGACGCCGGAGGGCTGGATCGTCACCGGCTATCCCTGGTACTCGATCAAGACGCCCGAGCATGACGCGTTCCTGAAGGCCTACCAGGCCAAGTACAACGACTATCCGCGCCTCGGCTCGATCGTCGGCTACCAGACCATCAAGGCTGCTGCGGCGATCCTCGCCAAGGCCGGCTCGACCGATCCGGAGAAGCTGATTGCCGCAGCCGAAGGCCTCTCGATGCCGTCGCCGTTCGGCGAGATCACTTTCCGCAAGATCGACCACCAGTCGACGCTCGGGGCCTATGTCGGCAAGACCGCGCTGAAGGACGGCAAGGGCGTGATGGTGGACTCCGTCTACAAGAAGGGCTCGGACTATCTGCCGAGCGACGCCGAAGTCGAGAAGCTGCGCCCGAAGGATTGATCTCTTTCTTCTCCCTCTCCCCGCCTGCGGGGAGAGGGTTGGGGTGAGGG
>NZ_JBFULT010000939.1:0-1660 GCF_054049755.1 Bradyrhizobium sp. P5_C11_2 | reverse complement strand
CGGTGAAGATGCGCCTGTAGTGCTGGAGCGTCGGGGTATGCGGCCACAGCGTCATCGTCGAGACGATCTCGGCGTTGGTCTTGAAGCTCATGTTGATGAGCCAGTAGATCGGCAACAGCAGGAAGATCAAGAACAGCGCCATGATGAGGCGGCGGCCGGGAATTGAGTGCATCAGGCCACTCCTTCCTTTGGCTTGAGTGCAGTCACGGGCTTGAGCGCGGCCAAAGGCTTGGGCTCCGCTGCCGCCTCGGTCTCGGCCTCGACTTTGCGTTCGACTCCGGCATTGGTCATGACGGTGTAGAAGATCCAGCAGACGATCAGGATGATCAGATTGTACACCAGCGACAGCGCGGCGGCCTTGCCGAGGTCGAACTGGCCGAGTGCGATCTTGACGAGCTCGATCGACACGAACGTCGTCGAGTTGCCGGGTCCGCCACCCGTCACGACGAACGGCTCGGTGTAGATCATGAACGAGTCCATGAAGCGCAGCAGCACCGCGATCAGCAGCACGCGGTTCATCTTCGGCAGCTGGATCGCCTTGAACACCGCCCAGCGCGAGGCGCCGTCGATTTGCGCCGCCTGGTAATAGGCCTCGGGAATCGACTTCAGGCCGGCATAGCAGAGCAGTGCGACCAGGCTGGTCCAATGCCAGACGTCCATCACGATGACGGTGATCCAGGCGTCGACTGCATTGGACACGTAGTTGTAGTCGATGCCCATCGCATTGAGCGTATAGCCGAGCAGGCCGATGTCGGGCCGGCCGAAGATCTGCCAGATCGTGCCGACCACGTTCCACGGGATCAGCAGCGGCAGCGCGAGGATGACGAGACAGGCCGCCACCGTCCAGCCCTGGCGCGGCATCGACAGCGCGACGACGATGCCGAGCGGCACCTCGATCGCGAGGATCACCATCGAGAAGAACAGGTTGCGGCCGAGCGAGGCCAGGAAGCGGCCGCCGAGATCGGTCGAGGGATCGAGCAATTCCTTGAACCAGCCGACGCCGTTCCAGAAGAACTGGTTGTTGCCGAACGTGTCCTGCATCGAATAATTCACCACCGTCATCAGCGGCAGCACCGCCGAGAAGGCGACGACCAGGAACACCGGCAGCACCAGGAACCAGGCTTTTTGGTTGATAGTCTTGTCCATCAGGCGGCTCCCTCCACCAGAAGGCTGTCGGCATAGACGTGGACATGCGACGGATCGAATTTCAACCCGGCGGTGCCGTCCGAGCCGGTGAAGCCCGCCGGCGCGCGCGCCGCGATCTTGGCCTCGCCGATGCGGACGCGCGCGAAGCGGATGCGGCCGAGGTCGTCGATGCGGTCGATCTTCGCGCTGAGCAATCCGGGTGCGGGCGCGACGGCGTCGACGAACTCCGGACGCACGCCGATCTCGATCTTGGCGCCGGCAGGCAGGTTGTCATAGCTGCGGTTGAGCGCGATGACGTTCCCGCCGATCCGCGCCTCGCGCCCCTTCACCTCGGCCGGCAGGATGTTCATGCCGGGCGAGCCGATGAAATAGCCGACGAAGGTGTGCGCCGGCTTGTCGAACAGTTCCGCCGGCGTGCCGCTCTGCACCACGCGTCCGTCATGCATGACGACAACGGTGTCGGCGAAGGTCAGCGCCTCGGTCTGGTCGTGGGTGACGTAGATCATCGTGAGGT
>NZ_JBFULT010000938.1:0-558 GCF_054049755.1 Bradyrhizobium sp. P5_C11_2 | reverse complement strand
SGAACTCTCCACCATAGAGAAGGTGCAAGAAGAGGCGGCTCGCTCGCTGGCGGATATSGCCCGGGATGCCGTCCGCAAGCGGGTGGATGGAGSGTCTCATGGGATGGCCATCGAGGTCCGTGACGACAGTGGCCCGGTGCTGCAGGTCAAATTCACATTCGAGGTCGATAGGCGGAGGSRTTGAGCCGCCTCAGTTGGGGGCTCGCTTTCTTGTCCGCATCAAGGGACGGCTGCGCGGGCGTAAGATAGTCCTGGTGGAGGCAGGTTGGTCGTGCGCACCCATCGAACAGCACCGTGATGCCGGTGGTGCGAAGGCTAACTTCGATGACTGTGCCGGTCTTGTTGGTCAGATCCGGGCACCGCAGGGCACCGAGCTTACTAATTTTGAAGCGGGTGCCGACGACAAACCTGTCGCTTTTCTGAGCAAGCATTTCATTAATCCGAATTATGAAATACGCACGCTTGGTAAAGTGGTCAGCATACACTCCCTATGGCCATCTGCAACTTGGCCGTGAAGTCATTCGAAAACCCACGTGTTCCGGGAACTCGACTTCCTGA
>NZ_JBFULT010000937.1:0-1664 GCF_054049755.1 Bradyrhizobium sp. P5_C11_2 | reverse complement strand
CACTTGGGAAATCCCCTACTCGTCCCAACGCCAGGCTGCCGGACCTTAGCCCAACAACCCATCCAAGCTCAAACCATTGCTGCCCAACATGGTGCGAGCGAGAAAACATCCAAGACCCATCAACCCGCCCGGTGCGGCCTGATTGTGACGGAACCAAGAAAACTTATCGCAGTGCAGCACATCTTCAAGAGCGTTTAGGGCGAAACGTGCGAGCTTCGCGGTGACGAATACGGAATGAATCGTTACTGTTCTGCGCATGAGTACCGCCACGACCGACACGCCCAAATCCGAGACGAAGTTCAATGCGGAAGCCTTCGCGATGAATGTCGCGCGGGCCATGGAAAGCGGCGGCAAGGCGCTCGCCGCCTACCTGAAGCCGCGCGAAAGCGGCGAGGTGCAGGATCGCCCGCCGGCCGAGCTCACGGAAGTGGTCAAGACCTTCACGTCGGTCGCCGAATACTGGCTATCGGATACATCGCGCGCGTCCGATCTCCAGACCAAGCTCGCCAAGGACTATCTCGACCTCTGGGGCTCGGCGGCACGGCGCATGGCCGGCCAGGACGCCGCGCCCGCGATCGCGCCCTCGCCGCGCGACAAGCGCTTTGCCGATCCGGAATGGAAGTCGAACCAGTTCTTCGATTTCGTGATGCAGCTCTATCTGCTCACGACCAAATGGGCGCAGGAGCTGGTGAGCGACGCCGACGGGCTCGATCCGCAGACCCGCCGCAAGGCCGAATTCTACATCCAGCAGGTCATCAACGCGCTGTCGCCGTCGAACTTCGTGCTGACCAATCCGGAGGTGCTGCGCGAGACGGTTGCCAGCAGCGGCGAGAACCTGGCGCGCGGCCTGAAGATGCTGGCCGAGGACATCGCCGCCGGCAAGGGCATGCTGAAGATCCGCCAGTCCAATCCGGACAACCTCGTCGTCGGCGTCAACATGGCGACGACGCCGGGCAAGGTGATCTACCAGAACGAGATGATGCAGCTGATCCAGTATTCGCCGACCACGGAGAAGGTGCTGCGCACCCCGCTGCTGATCGTGCCGCCCTGGATCAACAAGTTCTACATCCTCGATCTCAAGCCGGAAAAATCCTACATCAAGTGGTGCGTCGACCAGGGCATCACCGTGTTCGTGATCTCATGGGTCAATCCCGACAAGCGGCTCGGCAACAAGAGCTGGGAAGACTACATGAAGGAAGGCCCGCTCACGGCGATGGACGTGATCGAGAAGGTCACCGGCGAGATGAAGGTGCACACCGCCGGTTATTGCGTCGGCGGCACCATGCTCGCGACCACGCTGGCCTGGCTCGCCGAGAAGCGCCGCCAGCGGGTGAGTTCCGCGACGTTCTTTGCCGCGCAGGTCGACTTCACCCATGCCGGCGATCTCCTGGTCTTCGTCGACGAGGAGCAGGTCGCAGCGCTCGAGAAGGACATGAAGGCGGCCGGGGTGCTCGAAGGCTCGAAGATGGCGATGGCCTTCAACATGCTGCGCTCCAACGATTTGATCTGGTCCTATGTCGTCAGCAATTACCTCAAGGGCCAGCAGCCGAGCGCGTTCGACCTGCTGCACTGGAATTCTGACGCGACGCGCATGACCGCGTCGAACCATTCCTACTATTTGCGCAACTGCTATCTGGAGAACCGGCTGTCCACGGGCTCGATGG
>NZ_JBFULT010000936.1:0-1669 GCF_054049755.1 Bradyrhizobium sp. P5_C11_2 | reverse complement strand
GTGTTAGTGGAGGTGCAGGTGGCGCAGCGAACGGCGCAAATCTCGCCGGTTTGAATCCGAAGCAATTTATCGCGCAGAAAAAGCCAAAGACGCAGTACGAGCGGATCGCCTGCCTAGGCTATTTCCTGCACGCGGCCAGACAAGTAACGGAATTCGGCGCTGAGGAGATTAAGGCTATCAATAAGGAAGCTGCTCAGCAGCCTATCCTGAATCTTCCCACGATCCTAGGCGACACGAGTTCRAAGTACGGCTACCTTTCGGCTGCTGGCGGCGGGAATAAGCAGATGACGGTCCGCGGTGATGCCGTCGTAGAGGCTTTGCCGGATCGTGAGGCGGTTAAGGCAGCCATTGCCGAGCACCGTACAAGCAAGAAGAGGAAAAAGCGCACGACAAAAAAGAGCAGCAAGTAACTCGAAATGCTCGAGCAGATCGTATCTGACCTTAAGGCGCACTTTCCAGACAAGCTCGTTGATGAGCTTCTATCCGCTTATCAGGATGCTAAGCACAACTTCTTCCTCGGCGGCTTGCGCCTAAGTGCCGTTGAGGGGGGGCGCTTTTGTGAAGCCGCCATGCGAATGCTCGAACATGCGACGACTAAGAAATTCACTGATCTTGGTCGGATGGTGGCTAGTGACAAACTATTCGAGACGTTGTCAAACTATCCGAAGGCTCAATTTCCTGAGAGCATTCGTGTGCATATTCCGCGCGCTATCCGCGTTGTGTACGATATTCGCAACAAACGAGACACTGCGCATCTAGCGGATGACATCGATCCTAATTTGCAAGATGCGACACTCGTAGTGTCCAATCTGGATTGGATCCTCGCAGAATTCATCCGCCTCTATCACCAAGTGAGTGCGGACGAAGCGACGAAAATCATCGATGATCTTGTTACGCGCAAGGTGCCGGTGATCGAGGACTTTGATGGCTTCCTAAAAGTGCTCAATCCCGAACTGAAAGTCTCCGGCTATGTGCTGGTCTTACTGTATGAGCGCGGATCCGACGGCGCGACTTTTTCCGAGTTAGAAAGGTGGGTTCGACCGCCTATGCGTAGAAACCTGCGCCGTACTCTCAATGGAATGGTGGATGATGCTTTCCTTCATGAGAATGACGCAGCGTCCTACTTTTTGACGAAGCGCGGTCGCCAAGAAGTCGAGAGGCGTAATCTCCATAATATCGAGTGATTAAATTACAGTGACAGTGCGCGGCGGGCTTCGCTGAGGTCGGCAAATGCCTTGCCGTTGATCTGTTCAGCCTTGAGCGTTTTCATGAAGCTTTCAGCCTTGGCGTTGTCGAAGGGATTGCCCGGCCTGCTCATGCCGATGGTGATGTCGCGATCGGCAAGCCGTTGGCGATAGGCGATGGACGCGTATTGCACGCCGCGGTCGGAGTGACGGATCAGGCTGCCGGGGGCCGGTGCCCGAGCCGCGATGGCTTTCTCCAGCGCGGTGATGGCAAGCGAGGGAGTCGAGCGTGTGCTCGAAAGCCCAGCCAACAGCCTTGCGCGAGAACGCGTCGAGAATGACCGATTGGTAGGCAACCGTGTCAGGTTGGCTTGCGGTCGCCACTTCCGCACTGGCGACGTTGATTTCGTTATGTTACTTAAGGGCGCATTCAATTTATTGTGCAACCTATTTTAGGATCAAATTCCATGTCCGATGCACCAAAG
>NZ_JBFULT010000935.1:0-1671 GCF_054049755.1 Bradyrhizobium sp. P5_C11_2 | reverse complement strand
GTATCTATCCGCACGAGCAGTCTTGCGAGTTGAGAGAACCCCTCATCCGGCGGTTCGCGCCACCTTCTCCCACACAAGGGGAGAAGGGAAGGAGACAGCGTGGGCTCAGCCGGCCTCCCCAAACACCCGGTCCAGCGCCGCGTCATACGTGGCCTGCACCAGCTCCGGATGCAGCTTCGCCAGCGTTTCCATCATTACGCCGGAATTGATCTCGAGCACGCGCCACGCGCCATCCGCGCGCACCACGTCGATCGAGGCGAAGGCGATGCCGATGGCGTTGGCGGCGTCGACGGCGAGCCTCACGCATGCCGCGTGCACCTCGCCATTCTCCATCAGCACCGGCCGCGCGCCGGCCTCCAGATTGTGCCGCCAGTTCAGGATGCGCCGCTTGCCCTTCGGGACGATCGCATTCACCTCGCGCGTGTCGAGCTCGCGCAGCTGCCCGTCGTGCCCTGCTGCGATTGCGAGCTCGCGCAACGTATGCGCCCCGTCGCCGACGACCGACGGCCGATCCTTGCGGTAGACGATCATCGGCTTGCGATCGAGCAGGATCACGCGGACCTCCTCCTCGATCTCGACATAAGGCGCGATCACGAGGCCGAGGCTCGACGAAAAGACCTCGCTGACGGCGCGATCGAGCTCGGCAGCGTTCGTCACCTTGAACACGGCGCGTCCCGAGGTGCCCTCGTTCGGCTTCACCACCACGCCTTGCGGATGCTGCGCCAGCAGGGCCAGCATCGCGTCGCGCCAGCCGGGGCCGGCGATTTGCGCGCCCGTGCTCGGGTTGAGGAAGAGATGATGAGGAATGCAGGGCACGCCCTCGAGCGTCAGCACCTCGGCCGTCGCCGATTTGTCGTTGGCGAGACGATGCGCGATGGCGCTGTTGAGGCCGATGTCGTAGCCGAAGGCGAAGTGGCGCGCCTCGCCCCGGCGCATCGCGATCAGCCAGCCGTCGGAGCGGATGTCGACGGCAATGCCATGGCGGGCGCAGTAGCGCCTGATCGCCTGGACGAAGATGCGTTCGCTGCTGGGCATGGGTCTCAATCACTCCTGTCGCCAAAAACCGCGAAAATGCGGGAAACGGCGCCAAACGGCGCCGAAAATCAGAGCTATTCTTAATGAAATTCTCGCGAGCGCGACGGAAATTAAGTGCTGCCATCGAGCCCCGGAGGGAAAAGAAATTGCCCGCCATGCGCGCCGGGCAGCAGATTCGTTAATGATGCGGCCATTTCCGCCGCAAATGCCGGTTTGATCGGCATCAATTGCATCCGAAACGAGGTTGATTATTGGCCTCAATGGCGTAGATCACACCGGACAATCTTCCGCCATGACAAGTGGTGTCCGCCTCGCTTTCAGGGGCCGTGCAACGCTTTTGTTCAAAAACCGCAAATATTCGGAATATCGAAACACATGAGCGCGTTTTACCGAGAGAAGGTTCTTTCCGTCCAGCACTGGACCGACACGCTGTTCAGCTTCCGCGCCACCCGCGATTCCGGCTTCCGTTTCCAGAACGGGCAGTTCGCGATGATCGGGCTCGAGGTCGACGGCCGCCCGCTGCTGCGCGCCTACAGCATGGCGAGCGCCAACCACGAGGAAGAGCTCGAGTTCTTCTCGATCAAGGTTCAGGACGGCCCGCTGACCTCGCGCCTCCAGAAGATCCGGGAGGGCGAC
>NZ_JBFULT010000934.1:0-1671 GCF_054049755.1 Bradyrhizobium sp. P5_C11_2 | reverse complement strand
CCTCCGCGGAACGATTCTGGATTGCTTCGCTGCGCTCGCAATGACGAGCGGATAGAGACGGGCTCGGCCGAGCAACGAGGCCGTTTGACTCGTCGGGCAAAACAGTGGCACAAAGCCATAATCGCATAATCCGAAATCGGTCCGACGATCCCTGAAGGAACGATCGCGGATCGCGTTGGGGGCTTGCCGTGATGGCGCATGCAAGGCTGCTTGGACTCGTTGTCGCTGTAACGTGGCTCGGGTTGTCCGCGGCATCGGCGGCCGGCGGTATGTCGAAAGATATTTTGAAAGGTGCCTGGAAATTCGAGATCGATCGCCAGGATCGGCCGTATCTCGGCTATTACGACACCAGCGGCAAGACAGTATTTCGCATCGGCTGCGGCGCGCATTTCGAGATGGACGCGGTCTATCCGGGGGAAGCGCCGAAACAGGACCACACCAAGGCCTCGATCACGATCGCCAACGGCAAGATGCAGATGGATTTCGCCGGCTTCACCTACGCCGGTCCCGAGTCCTTCCCGCCGAACACCACAATGTTCAACCAGCCGGACCTCGGCCATCCCGAGCTTGCCGAAGACAAATGGCGCGCGCTGGAAAATCGCGTCTTCGATCTTCTGGACTCCGGGCAGCCGCTGACGATCTCGGCCGAGGGCAAAAGGTACGTGCTGCCGCCGGTCGAACTGCCGCGCTGGCGGCCGCGCTTCCAGAAAATCTGCTGACGCGCCCGCGACGTGCTTCAAGCTCCGAAACCGGAGCCTCGAATCACGCGCGACGAACTCAGCGATTGAGAATGGACTGCCCCGCCCCCGACAGTTCCTGATCCGCTCGCGCACCCGTGGCTGATGAAAGTTTAGGCTAAAGGGTCGCAAGACCGCAAAGCCCGGCTTCCCTTGGAGGCCGGGCTTTTTCTTTGCCTCAGTGCGATCGGGATGGCTTTCGGCGTGCCGTTGCGCCATGCTGGCCGCAAGCCTCGGCAAGAAGGCTTCACAATCAGATCCATCAGGGCAGGAAATCATGAAGAGAAGAGACTTCATCAAGGTCACAGGACTTGGTGCGGCCGGCGCCGCCACGCTCGCCGCTCCGGCGATCGCGCAGTCGATGCCGGAAATCAAATGGCGCATGCCGACGAGCTGGCCGAAATCGCTCGACACGCTCTTTGGCGGCGCCGAGATGATGTGCAAGATGGTTGCGGAAGCCACCGACAACAAATTCCAGATCCAGATCTTCGCGGCCGGCGAGATCGTGCCGGGCCTCCAGGTGCTGGACGCCGTGCAGAACGCCACCTGCGAGATCGGCCACACCGCCTCGTATTACTATTTCGGCAAGGACCCGACCTTCACCTTCGGCTCGGCGGTGCCGTTCGGGCCGAACATGCGCATCAACCAGGCCTGGTACATGCAGGGCGGGGGACGCGAAGTCCTCAACGAGTTCTACAAGAGCTACAACGTCGTCTCGCTGTTCGCCGGCAACACCGGCTGCCAGATGGGCGGCTGGTTCAGGAAAGAGGTCAACACGCCCGATGATCTCAAGGGCATGAAATTCCGCATCGGCGGCTTTGCCGGCCGCGTGCTCCAGAAGCTCGGCGTGGTGCCGCAGCAGCTCGCCGGCGGCGACATCTATCCGGCGCTGGAAAAGGGTACCATCGACGCCGCCGAATGGGTCGGCCCCTAC
>NZ_JBFULT010000933.1:0-1677 GCF_054049755.1 Bradyrhizobium sp. P5_C11_2 | reverse complement strand
ATGTAATGGGTCCGCGTCTGGGCCCAACGCCGACATGCAGGCGTATCGGCTTCAACGTCGCCTTCCAACAGCAAAGCGGACGCAACGAATTTATGAGAAAACGCCCTAGGCCCGCCGCATCAGCTTGAGCGAGGCCGCCAGGCGCAGGCTGCGCTTGCCCGCAAGCGCGATGCCGTCAAACTCGCCGCTGTCGGCCGTGCAGGTCCCGGAGAATCCGATCCCGACCTCGCAGCCGCCGAAGACGGGATTTTCGCCTTTCGCCGGCGTGTGTTCCTGGTTGAGCATCTCGCCCTTCCAGCGGCCGTCTGCCGAGGAGTAGGAGCCGAGATAGTAGAAGAACGCATCGCCGCCGAGGATGCGGCCGTCCATCAGCAGCATCACGCCGGAGAGCCCGGCATCGACGCCGTCGAGCGCGCGCAGGCGGATCCCATAGAGCCCGTTGGCGATCGCGCCCGGACCGACCGCGCCGCGCGGCGGCAGCGCCGCGTCATCGAGCGGCGCGAGGTTGGCCCAGAACACGCCGTCAGGGATCGTATCCGMGCTGCCCTCGAACAGGATGGTCGATCCCTCGGTCCTGCCGCGCACCTTGATCGCGGCGACGTCGGCGCCCATCAGCGGCTTGTAGTGAGGATCATCATTGTGGCGCTCGGTGATCACCTCGCCGATGATCTCGCCATCGCGCTCCTGATAGGTCCCGAGATGCGCGAAGGCGGAATTGCCGCCCAGCAGCTTGCCCCTGTGCATGCACATGATGCTGCGGCCGAAGGCGCCGTTGATGCCGTATTCAACCTTGTAGAGTCCGTCCAGCAACGCAATAAACCCGTAAAATCGGAAAAGAATCGCAGGCTACCTAGCACTGCTGCCGCACCGAGGCCATCCGGCTTTTGCGCGCAGGGGCCGCCGCCGGGATCCTCCGCTGCCATGATGCCATCATGCCCCTGTTTTGCCCGACGGGTCAAACGAATTTCGTAAAATCATAATATTTGCAATTTCAACCACTTGGCTACTGTGCATGGGGTTGTTTGCGCCTTTTTTGTTTGGCGCGGCCCCGGAATGCCTTCGAACCCGCCGGCGCAGGCGCGCGACCAAGCGGCATGGATCAGACAGAGACATCAGCCGAGCAGCAGATCGCGGCGTTCATCGCCAGCGCGGCGAAGCAGCCGCTGCTCGATGCCGCGTTCGAGCTCTGGCGCTGGCGCTACCGATTGGATTCGATCGAAGGGCGCCCGACCGCCGAGCAGGTCCGCATCAATCGCACCCTCACGCCGGAGCAGATCAGCGCGCAATACCGCAGAGATCGCGACCACGCCCATGAAGGGCCGATGTTCGGCTACCTGAAGCGCGCCCATCCGCGCGCCGATGACGCCGCGATCAGGCAGGCCATCATCACCGCCGTCAAATTCGAGGACGCGACCTTCACCCATTTCAGCTGGGATGGCGATTTCTGGGCCTGCGTCGTGCGCGCCGTGGCGCGGGCGGCCGAGCAGTATCCGGATTTTCTCGAAACCACCTATCGCGACGCCCGCAACAACGTCGCCTACTACTACAAGTGAGCTACAGCATGATCCGGAAAAGTAGGTAGCGGTTTTCCGAAAAGATCACGCTCAAACAATAATTCCAAAGCGCGATCTCATCGCGCTTTAGAAGCACAGCGTGGTGACGAGCTTGCCCTGCTTG
>NZ_JBFULT010000932.1:0-1679 GCF_054049755.1 Bradyrhizobium sp. P5_C11_2 | reverse complement strand
AGGTTCATCACCTTGGTCCAGGCCTTGGCGAAGTCCTTTACGAACTTCTCCTTCGAGTCCGAGGTGGCATAGACCTCGGCGAAGGCGCGGAGCTGCGAGTGCGCGCCGAAGATCAGATCGGCGCGCGTGCCGGTCCACTTCACCGCATTGGTCTTGCGGTCGCGGGCTTCGTATGTGCCGTCAGCCGCCGGGGTCCACTGCGCGCTCATGTCGAGCAGGTTGACGAAGAAGTCGTTGCTCAGCGTGCCCGCCTTCGCGGTGAGGACGCCGTGCTTCGACCCGTTCGCATTGGCGCCGAGCACACGCAGGCCACCGACCAGCACCGTCAGCTCAGGTCCGCTCAGCTTCAGAAGCTGGGCGCGATCGACGAGAGCTTCCTCCTGCTGCAGGAACTGATGCTTCTTGCCGACATAGTTGCGGAAGCCATCGGCCCGCGGCTCCAGCGGCGCGAAGGAGGCAGTGTCCGTCTGCTCCTGCGAGGCATCCATGCGGCCCGGCGTGAAGGCGACCTTCACCTCGACGCCGGCATCCTTGGCAGCCTTTTCGACCGCTGCGGTGCCGCCGAGCACGATCAGGTCGGCGAGCGAGATCTTCTTCGCGCCGGCCGAGGCGTTGAACTCCTTCTGGATCGCTTCGAGCTTGCCGAGCACCTTCGAGAGCTGAGCCGGCTGGTTCACCTCCCAGTCCTTCTGTGGTGCGAGCCGGATGCGCGCGCCGTTGGCGCCGCCACGCTTGTCGGAGCCGCGGAACGTCGAGGCCGACGCCCACGCCGTCGAGACCAGTTCGGAGACCGAGAGGCCCGAGGCCAGGATCTTCGCCTTCAGCGCGGCGATGTCCTGCTCGCTGGCCAGCTCGTGATTCACGGCCGGGATCGGATCCTGCCAGATCAGCGTCTCCTTCGGCACCAGCGGGCCGAGATAGCGCACGATCGGGCCCATGTCGCGGTGGGTGAGCTTGAACCAGGCGCGGGCAAAGGCGTCCGCGAACTGATCCGGGTTCTCATGGAAGCGCCGCGAGATCTTCTCATAGGCCGGATCGAGGCGCAGCGAGAGGTCGGTGGTCAGCATCGTCGGCCGATGCTTCTTCGACTTGTCGAACGCGTCGGGAATGATCGCGTCGGCGCCCTTGGCCGTCCACTGATGCGCACCGCCCGGGCTCTTCGTCAGCTCCCATTCGTACTTGAACAGGTTTTCGAAGAAGTTGTTGCTCCACTTCGTCGGCGTCGTCGTCCAGGTCACCTCGAGACCGCTGGTGATGGAATCGCCCGCAATGCCCGAAGCGTGCTTGCTCTTCCAGCCGAGGCCCTGCTGCTCGAGCGCGCCCGCTTCCGGCTCCGCTCCGACCAGCGACGGATCGCCGGCACCATGGGTCTTGCCGAAGGTATGGCCGCCGGCGATCAGCGCCACGGTTTCCTCGTCGTTCATCGCCATGCGGAAGAACGTTTCGCGGATGTCCTTGGCCGCGGCGATCGGATCCGGCTTGCCGTTCGGGCCTTCCGGATTGACGTAGATGAGGCCCATCTGCACCGCGCCCAGCGGCTCGGCGAGCTGACGCTCGCCGCTGTAGCGTTCATCGCCCAGCCACGTGCCTTCGGGACCCCAATAGAGCTCTTCCGGCTCCCAGACGTCGGCGCGGCCACCGGCGAAACCGAACGTCTTGAAGCCCATCGACTCCAGCGC
>NZ_JBFULT010000931.1:0-1685 GCF_054049755.1 Bradyrhizobium sp. P5_C11_2 | reverse complement strand
GCATCTCGCTGCTGGGCCTCGCCCGCGCCCCCTTCGCCAAGATGGTCGCGGCCCCCGACAACCCCTGGGCGGCGCTCGCCATGCATTCGGTGTTCGGCGTCGCGCTGCCGGAGGAAGCCGTCAAGGTGATCGCCATCGTGCTGGTCTCCTCGACCAAGCGGCGGACCTTTGCCAATCCGATGGACACCGTGGTCTATGGCGCCGCCGTCGGCCTTGGCTTCGCCGCTTACGAGAACCTCGCCTATCTCGTGCAGCATGCCGAGATGTGGCGGTCGCTGGCGGCGCTGCGCAGCGTGCTCACGGTGCCGTTCCACGGCGCGCTCGGCATCATCGCCGGCGCCTATCTGACGATCGCGCGCGCCGGCACGGCGCTGGGCGCAAACCGCCATCATCGCGACTGGGCCCGCCTGTCCAGTCGCCTCCTGATCTTCGCAGGCCCGCTCGCGCTGCATGCGGCTTTCGACTTCCCGCTGCTCACGCTCCAGCGGATGCCGGACCTGGATCCGACGCTTCGGATGTGGCTGGGCGCCGCGAGCCTCCTGATCGGGTTCAGCTCGATCGCGTTCGCCATGCGTCTGGTCCGGCGCGTCGCGCGCCATCATGCGCCGCGGACCGAGGTGGCGCGCGAGCGGCTGAGCCAGTTGCGCCGGATGTGGGCGCTGCTGCTCGCCGGCGGCGGCGTCGGCTTCCTCGGCCTCGCTTTTGTGCTGACCTCGATCCATCACTGGCTGATCAACCCCGAGCGCAACCTGACGCTGGCCCTGATCCCGATCGGCCTGACCTCGATCCTGCTCGGCATCGCGCTTCTGATTGTCACAAGTGCGATCTACATTCTCGGCCGCAACCGCATCCGTACCAGCGCGGAAGGTTTTTCCTCTGCGCCCGGTGGCGGCTGAGCCGCGGGATGGCAAGCCCGGTGCGCACATACTACATTGAGCCCATCTGCTGCTTGCGACGTAGAGGCCACCATGCCATCGCCCGAGGATTTTTCACGGCTGCAATCCGCCATGAGCCGGACGGTCAAGGCGCATTGGAAGGCCTTCCTGTTCGAAGGCATCCTGCTCGCCGTTCTCGGTATCGCCGCGCTGATCCTGCCGCCGCTCGCGAGCCTCGCGGTCGCGATCGTCCTCGGCTGGATGTTCCTGATCAGCGGCATCGGCGGGCTGATCGTGACCTACTGGGCGCGCAGCACGCCGGGCTTCTGGTGGTCGCTGATTTCGGCGGCACTTGCCGTGCTCGCCGGCATGTTGCTGCTGGCCCGCCCGATGCAGGCCGTGCTGACGCTGACCATCGTGCTCGGCGCCTATTTCCTCGCCGAGGGCGTCGCCACCATCATGTATGCGCTGGAGCATCGCCGCGAACTGAGCGGCCGCTGGTCGTGGCTCCTGATCTCGGGCCTCGTCGACATCGCGATCTCGTTCATGGTGATCACGGGACTGCCGAGCTCGGCGGAATGGGCGATCGGCGTCCTCGTCGGCATCAACCTTTTGTTCGGCGGCGCCACCCTGATCGGCATGGCGCTGGCGGCACGCAACAGCAACACCTGACCCGGGATCGTTGCTTCCGCAGCCGATTGGGGGGTGACAACCCGCCAATGGCGCGCTATATGGCCTGCCATGATCACCCTCGTCACCAGCTATTTTTGGTACTTTAGCTACGACAGCTCGCTGGCGGCAGGAGGATCG
>NZ_JBFULT010000930.1:0-1686 GCF_054049755.1 Bradyrhizobium sp. P5_C11_2 | reverse complement strand
GATGGTGACCAGGACCTCCTTGACCGTTTCCGGATCGAGGGCGGCCGTAACTTCGTCGAACAGCATGATGTCCGGTCGCATCGCCAGCGAGCGGGCGATAGCCACGCGCTGCTGCTGTCCGCCGGAGAGTTCACCGGGATAAGTATCCTCCTTCCCCGCGAGCCGCACCTTGGCGAGCAGCGCTCGGGCGCGCGCTTCGACCTCGGCACGTTTCCGGCCGAGAACATGGATCGGCGCCATCATCACGTTCTGGAGCGCGGTCTTGTGCGGGAAAAGATTGTACTGCTGGAAGACCATCCCGACCTTGCGGCGCAGCGCCAGCTTGTCGAGCCTGGGGTCGGAAACCTCGATGCCTTCGATTTGAATGCTGCCGGACGAGATCGGTTGAAGGGCATTGATGCAGCGGATCAGCGTGGATTTTCCTGATCCGGACGGGCCGATGATACAGATCACCTCGCTCTTCCTGACCGACAGGCTGATACCTTTCAGAACCTCGAGAGCGCCGAACGACTTTCTGACGTCGACGCATTGGACGATGGGCTGATCCGGAGTCCAGCTCGTGGCCATGCTCTGCTTCCTCAGCGTACGCGGAACCGGCGCTCGAGACGAGCGGTCCAGAGGTTGATCGGATAACAGTAGAGAAAGAAACACAACAGGGCGAAACCGTAGAGCGGCGCGAACAGCTCCGGCCTGCCGCCTTCGGCGGCATGCACCTGTGCTGTCAGGGTAAGCATTTCCGAAACACCGACGATCGATGCCAGCACCGTCGACATCGCGACCAGCGCATAGACGTTCATCCAGGGCGGCAACATGCGCTTGATGCACTGTGGCAGCATGATCAGCCACATCGTCTGGCGCCGCGTGAATGAGAGCGATTCCGCTGCCTCCCATTGCGTCGATGGAATGGAGCGGACGGCACCGCGCACGACCTCGGCGACATTCGCCATGACGGGCAATGCGAAGCCCACCGTTGCCTTGATCCAGTCCGGCAAGGGGACGGTGGTCTTGAACAGGGTGATCTGGAAGGGCACCAGAAACATGACGAAGAACARCAGCACCAGCCAGGGCGCGTTCCGGAAGAATTGAGTCAGGAACCAGCTGACGGCTGCGAGCGGCCGGAATTCCGATAGCAATCCCAGACCCAGGCCAAGCCCGGCGATGGTCCCCAGCAGCATGGCCAGCAGGGAGATCAGGATGTTGAAGGCGAACCCTCGCAGCAGCAGTGGCGACCACTTCACGATGACTTGCAACGGGGACAGCACCGCCGGCCCGGTCTGCGCCGCCCACGCGGTGGATGCAGCCATGATAACGCAAAAACAGAGGATCGCGGCGGACAGCGGGTTGATCCGAATGGACATCCGGGTCGGCGCGAGACGATACGGCAGAAGGACGGCGAGCCGGTGCTCGGCCTTGGCGGCTTTCATCGGACATATCCCGGGATGCGCATCGCCCGCTCCCAGCGATGCATCAGCCAGACGAGGACGCCGACAAGGATGCCGTAGGTCGCCAGCAACACGACCATCATTTCGAGGACGTTCTGCGATTCCGACCAGATCTGCTTGACCGCATAAAGTGTTTCGGGAACGGCGATCGCGTAGGCGAGGGTGGTCGTCTTGAGCAGGTTGACGAGGTTGTTGTTCAATGCGGGAAGGCAGACGCGAATGGCCAGCGGAAGGACGATATGGA
>NZ_JBFULT010000929.1:0-1696 GCF_054049755.1 Bradyrhizobium sp. P5_C11_2 | reverse complement strand
ACTCGGTGACGCCGGGCGGCTCCTGCTGGCCGGCACGGCGCGCCATCGCCGCTTTGAGATCGAGGCCCGCGCAAAAATTCTTGCCGGCACCCTTCAGCACCACCACGCGCGTGTCGCGGTTGCGCTGGAGGCCCTGGAAATAGACGTTGAGCGCATCGATCAGCGCGGGATCGAGCGCGTTGAGGTTTTCGGGACGATTGAGCGTCACCCGGTCGACGCCGTCATGGTGCTCGATCAGCAGCGGTTGGGACATGCTCAATCTCCCCATCGTCGTCCTGGACAAGCGAGTGCTTGGCAACGCGCAGCGTTGTCCAATAGCGAGCGCTGATCCAGGACCCATAGCCACAGGCCCGCGTTGTTGGACCACCGGCGTTGGTTGATCTCGTGTGACAACTCACGCTGGTGGTAATGGGTCCTGGCTTTCGCCAGGACGACGGCGGAGTTACCGCGGCGCCATCCGGATCGCGCCGTCGAGGCGGATGGTCTCGCCGTTGAGCATCGGGTTCTCGACGATGTGCACGGCCAGCGAGCCGTATTCAGCGGCATCGCCGAGGCGCGCGGGATGCGGCACCTGGGCGCCAAGGCTCTTGCGGGCCTCTTCGTTCAGGCCCATCAGCAGCGGCGTCAGGAACAGGCCGGGCGCGATGGTGTTGACGCGGATCTTCTGGCTCGCAAAGTCGCGCGCGGCCGGCAGCGTGAGGCCGACGACGCCGCCCTTCGACGCCGCATAGGCGATCTGGCCGATCTGACCTTCATAGGCGGCGACCGACGCGGTGTTGATGATGACGCCGCGCTCTTCGCCAATCGGCTCGATGGTGACCAGGCGTTCCGCGAACAGCCGCAGGCAGTTGAAGGTGCCGATCAAATTGACGTTGATGATGCGGGCGAACTTGGCCAGCGGATAGACACCGTCCTTGCCGACGATGCGCTGCGAGCCGCCGATGCCGGCGCAGTTCATCAGCACCCGCGCGACGCCATGGGCGGCTTCGGCCTTGGCGATCGCAGCCTTGATGCCGTCCTCGTCGGTGACGTCGGCATGGAGGGCTACGCCCTTCACCTCGGCGGCAACCTTCTCGGCGTTTTCCTTGCTCTGGTCGATCACGCCGATCCTGGCACCCTTGGCGGCCATGGCGCGGGCGGTCGCGGCGCCAAGGCCCGAACCACCGCCGGTGATGAGAACGGCTACGTCTTTCAACTGCATCGTAAGCTACCTTTCCTTGGACGTTTCTTCTCTAGACTTTGAGAGTTGGCCGGATCATCCGGCCGCGACAGCTTCCTCGGCTTGCGTGAGGATGCCGCCGCAGATCAGCGTTTCCATGTGCTTGATGTATTGCCGGCAGACTTCGTCGGTGACCGGGCCGACGCCGGTCGCGCGAGACATCGCGTGCCGGCCGAAGAACAGATGATCGCAGGCGCCGATCAGGCTGGTGTAGAACAGCACCGGATCGGTGGCGCGGAACTCGCCGCGGCTGACGCCTTCGGCGAGCAGGCGGCGATGAAAATCCAGCAGCGGCGCGACGAAGAATTTCGAGACTTCATCCGCGGAGCCGGCAACGCTCTCGTGCAGGAGATAATGGATCAGCCGGTTCATGTAGGGGAACCGGTGATAGGCGCGGATGATGCCGGCGATATGCAGCTTCAGCTTCGCCGTCGGCGTGATCGGCTGCGCCAGCAGATATTCGAGATTGGACAGTTC
>NZ_JBFULT010000928.1:0-1701 GCF_054049755.1 Bradyrhizobium sp. P5_C11_2 | reverse complement strand
GCGCGGAGTCGCTCGAACATCTCGCTCTTTGACTCGCTCATCGAGAGCTATCGCGCGGCGGGCCTATTGCCAGGGTAAACTGAGCAAGGCTTCCGGCCCCGCACCGGTGTCAGCGTCGCCCGACGGTCCGCACCAAAAAACGGCTCCAGGCCCTCCCGAACGGCGCTTCGAGACGAGCCGGCATTTCGGCAGGCTTCCGCCCGCAAGCGAATTTCAGGAGGCCGGCTTACCAGCCAGCGGCCCTGGCGACGTCATCTCCTGATCAGGTTTTTGCACAGCCTTGGGACCCCGGATCCGCCGCGATAGGCACAGGCGCCGCCGAACCCCCCGATCCACCGATCGAGGCGATGTTCATGACGCGAGCCGAGCAGATCTGGCCGGGCGAGCAATAGCCGCATTGGAACGGGTCATGCTCGACGAATCTAGTTTGAAGCAGATGAAGGTTGCTGGGCTACCCCAACCCTTCGAACGTCGTGATCTCGTGATCGAGCGTTACAGCGAGCTTCAGGCACGAGTTGGTGTGCGCGCCGTCGATCAGCACCGTGCATGCGCCGCACTGTCCGTGGTCGCCCCCCCGGGCAAACGCCTTGGTATCGGATTTACTTCAATTGATCACGCCGCCGCGAATGGCCGTGATAGCTGCACGCATGTAGCCACCGGTTCCTTCGACGATGCTTTGACCGCAACGGCGAGAAAGGAGATCAGGATGAAAGTTTTCATCATTGGCATCGGAGGAGGCGTCGGTAGAAGGGTAGCTCAGCAGCTGATGAATCTTGGCCATCAGGTTGACGGTTTCGTTCGGAATCCCAAGAAGGGCGCCGATCTCGCGAAGAGCGGGATCTCCTCAACCGTCGGGGACATCGTCAAGATGTCGGTTTCGGAAATCGCTTCTGCCCTGAGCGGGAGCGACGCGATCGTCTTTTCAGCCGGTGCTGGTGGCCCCGACAGTGCGGAAGCCACTAAACAAGTCGACGGTGACGGCCCCCTCAAACTCGCGGCAGCCGCCAAGGAGGCCAAAGTCGAAAGGTTCGTTCTCGTGTCGGTGTTCCCGGAGGCATGGAGAGAGCGGCAAATGCCGAAGGACTTCGAGCTCTATATGGCCGAGAAGAAGAAGGCCGAGTGCAAGCGCCGCCGATTTCCGCACGCGCGTTCAGTGCCTCTTCTCAAATCAAGATGCTCGGTTTTGATGAGTTCGCACCGTCGTCGGTATCGAGGAGCACTGGGAATAAGACAGAGTCTCAAGTGGCGCACGAAACCCGTCGATCGGGCAGCGAGCATCAGAACGTGCGAAGCAGCCGATTTGTCAGAATGAAAAGGTCTTGACGAGCTAAGTCTATGAAAAGGCTGGAGCGGGTGAAGGGAATCGAACCCTCGTATTCAGCTTGGAAGGCTGCTGCTCTACCATTGAGCTACACCCGCGTCAGGGGCTCCCTAACACGGCCGCGCGGCGGTCTCAACTGCCCAAGATCAACTACCCAAGAGGTGGCATCTCGGCGGCTTTCCGGCCCTTCCGCACAGGCGCGGTTCCGACTGGCCCGCCTCCCCTTAACAGCGGCAGCCTTGCGGCCTATATTGGAGTCTCCCGAAACCAACGAAAGGAGGTGATCCAGTGTCTTTTATCAAGCGCTGTCACCTCGCTGGGATCGCCCGCTAAGCTTTGACTAAAGGCTTGGCATCGGGGCGCTCTCAGCCCTGGACCAG
>NZ_JBFULT010000927.1:0-1702 GCF_054049755.1 Bradyrhizobium sp. P5_C11_2 | reverse complement strand
CGATCTGGCTGACGTCGGTATAGGTGGCGATCGGCGAGGTGCCGCTCATCGGATCATAGACGATCACGGAATGATGGATGCCGCCGAGGTTTACGGTAACCGGCTGGGTGGCGACCGAAATTTCGCTGTCGGTCGCATCGTCCCAGATCTTCGGCTCGGCCCAGACCACGAGGTCATAGGCGCCATTGCTCTTGGTCAGCACCATGCTGTTGCCGGAGGCAGGCAGTCCCGACAGCGAGTAGCCGAGCTGCGCGGTCGGCGTATGACCGCCGGTGCCGTCGTCGGCGAGGATGGAGGTCAGGTTGTGGATCGCGGTTGCAGCCAGTTTTGGCGTGCCGTCGGCATTGAACAGCCCCATGTTCTGGCCGGGATCGTTCTTGGCGGCGCTCGTGTCGTGATCGAGCAGCTCGTAGATATAGGTGGTGCTGACGCCGTCCTTGAAGGCATCGACCAGGGTGTTGAGGATCGACTTGGCCTGAACCGTCTGGTCGACGCCGAGGTAGGGAGCGCTCTTTATCGTGCTGTAGCCGGTCTCCGTGATGACGATCGGCTTTCCCGAGGCGACCGAGCCGGCCTCGCTGATATAGGTCGCCAGGGCGGCGGCCGCAGTGGTGTACGTGCCGGCATAGGCGTGAGAGTTCGCGTAGTCGGTGTAGGAGTACAGGTTGCCAAGCTTGGCGTAGTCGTTGGTGTCGGTATAGCCGAGCGAGAGGTTGTACACGGACACGCCCGACAGCGTCGCGTCGCCCTTGATCGCCGTGTAGAGCGCCATCTGGAACTGCGCGGCCGCCGAGACGTCGGTGCTTCCGTTGTACGAGAACGGCTGCGTGTTGGCKTCGTTGAGGCCCTCAATCGCGATCAGGCTTCCGGGATTAGCCTTCACGAAGCTGTCGAGCTGCTCGAGATACTGCGCGAGGCCTGTGGAACCGGTCGCCGGCAAGTTCGAGGATACGATCAGGTCGAACTTGTAACCGTCTTCGGCGAGTCCCGCCATGACGGGCTGGCTTCCGGGCGATGTCGCGAGCCCGTCGCGCAGCTTGGTGACGCCGAGATATTTGAGGTCGTCCTCGACAAGCGCGAGGTTGTTGTAACCTCCCCAGGAGTACGCCACATGTGTGTTGACGCCGATGGATCCAGTGAAGGAACTCGCCGACAGGAGGGTCTGATCAATGGAAGACGCTGTCATCTGCTACTCTGCATAAGAGTTCAATTGCGTCGAGCAGTACCCTCGACGTTTGTGTTTCAGGTTTTTTATTCAGGTAAAAATCGAAACATCGCGCGCGTACTTCGCAACGCATTGTATCGATTCGTTTGAATGAGTGATTAACCGCTATCAATGTCAGCCGTGTGCGTGAACGATGTCACCATCGCGGCGCGATGCAATTTCCTGCAACGTTTGTTGTGCAGTCTGCACGCAGCATAGGCAGTCCCCGCAGTTCCACGGAGATTGCGCGAAATTGTTAGCAGGTTGCAAACCGGAGTCGCGTCCATCGCGGACGAAATTGGCGGTCGACATACGACCGTCAATCTCCCGTCATGCCGATTGTCGGCTCTCGACGACGCTTTCGAACAGGTCGCGATATTCGTCGACGACGCTCGCAAAGGTATAAGGGTTCGTTTGCAGTGACAGTTGCTTAACCATCGCCGCGATCTCGTCGGGCTTTGAGAGAAGTTGACGGATGCTGTCCGCAAGGGACTGCGG
>NZ_JBFULT010000926.1:0-1706 GCF_054049755.1 Bradyrhizobium sp. P5_C11_2 | reverse complement strand
GTTCACGGGAACGCCGAGCTCGTAGCCATACTTGGCCTTGAACTTCGCCTTGTAGTCGGGGTTGGTGAACCAGTCGTAGCGGAACCAGTAGAGGTTGGCGAACTGCTGGTCGGGCAGCTGATAGAGCTTGCCGTCCGGCGCGGTGCCGAACGACTTGCCGATGAAGTCGTTGACGTCGAGCATCGGGTCGGTGACGTCCTTGCCCTCGCCGGTCATGTAGTCCGACAGCGCGATGGTCTGGCCGTAGCGGAAGTGCGTGCCGATCAGGTCGGAATCGTTGATCCAGCCGTCATAGACGTTCTTGCCGGACTGCATCTGGGTCTGCAGCTTCTCGACGACGTCACCTTCCTGGATGATGTCGTGCTTGAGCTTGATGCCGGTGAGCTCGGAGAACGCCTTGGCCAGCGTCTGCGATTCGTACTCGTGGGTCGTGATGGTCTCGGAGACGACGTTGATCTCCATGCCCTTGAAGGGTTCGGCGGCCTTGGCGAACCACTCGAGCTCCTTCTTCTGCTCGTCCTTCGACAGCGTCGAAGGTTGGAATTCGGCGATCCACTTCTGGATCGCGGCGTCGTCAGCGGCGCGGACCGGCGCCGAGACGGCGAACGACACTGCAACGATTGCAGCGGCGCTGGACATGGTCAGAAAACTGCTCTTGGTCAATGGACCTTTCCTTCTCCTAAACTGTCGCATGTTGTTCCTCCGTTGCAGCGACAAACTTTTATACAGGCCCGGGTTGGTCCCGGATCTGGCCGTCCCTTCGCGAGCTTCAGACCGTGCGGAAAATAAGCACGGCCGTGACCAGCGAAATTCCACTTGCGAGCCACAGCCTCGAAATCTCGAAGCCCTCCTCACCTATCGGCAGCGTGGCGATCGCGTCGGTGCCGACCAGGCCTATCCAGGCGAGATGGATGACGGCCGCCGTAATCAGCGAGACGAACAGGCGGTCGCCGCGCGTGGTCGGAATGCGCAGCACGCCGACGCGTTCGGCTTCGGGATAGACGGCAGCAAGCCAGGTCATCACGGCAAGCGTGCAGGCGAGCGCGACGAAGAATATCGCTGTCGGCGGCGTCCAGGCCATCCATGCGATGGATTCCATAAGCCCCTCCCTCAAACCCGGCCGAGCGCGAAACCGCTCGCGATGTAGTTGCGGACGAACCAGATCACGAGTGCGCCCGGAATGATGGTGAGCACGCCGGCCGCCGCGAGCAAGCCCCAGTCCATGCCGGCCGCCGACACCGTGCGCGTCATGATCGCCGCGATCGGCTTGGCATGCACCGAGGTCAGCGTGCGCGCGAGCAGCAGCTCGACCCAGGAGAACATGAAGCAGAAGAAGGCGGCAACGCCGATGCCGCTCGCGATCAGCGGCACCAGGATCTTGATGAAGAAGCGCGGGAAGGAATAGCCGTCGAGGAAGGCGGTCTCGTCGATCTCGCGCGGCACGCCGGAGACGAAGCCTTCGAGGATCCACACCGCCAGCGGCACGTTGAAGATGCAGTGCGCGAGCGCGACCGCCCAGGGCGTATCGAACAGCCCGATCGCCGAATAGAGGTTGAAGAACGGCAGCGCATAGACCGCAGCCGGCGCCATGCGGTTCGACAGCAGCCAGAAGAACAGATGCTTGTCGCCGAGGAAGCGGTAGCGCGAGAAGGCGTAGGCCGCCGGCAGCGCCACCGAAATCGAGATGATGGTGTTGAGGACGACGT
>NZ_JBFULT010000925.1:0-1709 GCF_054049755.1 Bradyrhizobium sp. P5_C11_2 | reverse complement strand
CCCTCACCCCAACCCTCTCCCCGTAAGAACGGGGCGAGGGAGCGCACTGTCACGGCCCTCTCACTTGAACAGCGGCGTGCCCGGAACGAAGGCGTCGAAGGCGGCCCAGAACTGGGTGCGGTAGCGGTCCTGCTCCTGGAGGATCTCGTGCTTCGAGCCGGCGATCACGAGATGCGAGCCGGCGCGGAGATGATAGGCGAACTCCTCGATCGCGGCGGTCGAGACCACGGTGTCGTTGGAGGCCGCCAGCATCAGGATCGGCTGGCGGATCTCGGACGGGTAGCTCATGCCCTTGAAGGTGTTCATCGCCCTGAAGGCGGTGTCGGCCCAGGCGACCGTCGGTGACGCCAGCCCGAGCGTCGGATCCTCCTCCAGGATCGCGGCATTGCGCGCATAGCGCACGGGGTCGCTGGTCAGGGGATTGTTGATGAAGGGATCGAGCCCGGTCAGGCGGTCGCCGCCGCCGGGAACGTAGCGCCCGCCCTGCCCCATCAGACGCATCGTCTTGAGCAGCGCCCGCACCGGAAACGAGGTGGCGCGGCCCGGCAGGTCGATCATCGGCGCCGACAGCACCATGCGATCGAACCAACGCTTGCCCGCATGCGCCACCCGAAGCATCACCGCGCCCCCCATGGAATGAGCGAGCGCGAAGAAGGGTGGCGGGCAGTCCGGCAGCACCACCTGCTGCACGAAGGTCTCGACATCGATCTCGAAGTCGGCGAAGTCGCGGACATAGCCCTTGCGCGGATCGCGCAGACGGCGCGAGGAATGGCCCTGCCCGCGCCAGTCGATCATCGCCACCGCAAAGCCGCGGTCGCGCAGGTCGCGCACCGTCTCGAAATATTTCTCGATCTGCTCGCTGCGCCCGGTGAAGACGCAGACGGTGCCCTTGCGGTTCGCCGGCGGCGCCCAGCGCGCAAAGCGCAGCTCGGCGCCGTCGGGCGTCCTGATGGTGCCACTGACGACGTTCTCGGGCACGGGATTGGAGGGTATCGAGACCAGCGTCATGATTGGAAGTGGTTGGGCGGGACGTGCTGAAGATCGAGGGGCGGCAGCGCCGAAAAGGCGCTGTTTGCCGCCCTCTTGAACGCAGTTTCCCAAAACCCATATCACCTTGGTGCAGGCCGCTACCAGTGTTTCGGAACCGGAACATCAGGCTGCACACAGACGAAAGCCCGGCCCGATAGGCGGGCGGGTTGCCCAACAGTCGCTCAATGGAGGACTTGACCATGCGTACCTACGATCTGACTCCCTTCTATCGTTCCACCGTCGGCTTTGACCGCCTCTTCAACCTGCTCGACCAGGCGGGTTCGGACGGCAGCCCCGGTTATCCCCCCTACAATATCGAGCGCACCGGCGAGAACGCCTACCGCATCACCGTCGCGGTCTCCGGCTTCGCCAAGGATGAGCTCTCCATCGTCGCGAAGGAAAACACGCTGACGATCAAGGGCGAGAAAGTCGCAGGCGAGAACAGCAAGTCCGAGGTGCTCTACCGCGGCATCGCCGCGCGTGCCTTCGAGCGCGCCTTCCAGCTCGCCGACTTCGTGCAGGTGAAGGACGCCTCGCTCGAGAACGGCCTGCTTCACGTCGACCTCGTGCGCGAGATTCCCGAGGCCAAGAAGCCGCGCCAGATCGCGATCAACACCGGTGCGCAAGGCGCGCAGGTGATCGAGAACTCGGCCGCGAAGGCTGCCGCCTAAAGCACGCAT
>NZ_JBFULT010000924.1:0-1709 GCF_054049755.1 Bradyrhizobium sp. P5_C11_2 | reverse complement strand
GTCCTGGAAGGTCGAGCGGGTACCGAACAGCGGCAGGAACTGCTTCGGCCGCACCTCGCGCGAGGCCGGCCACAACCGCGTGCCGGCACCGCCGCACATGATCAGGGGGATAATGCGTTTGTCCATCGTCATCTCAAACCTTGAAGTAGTCGCGATACCAGGTGACAAAATTGCGGACCCCGTGCTCGATCGGCGTCGACGGTGCAAAGCCGGTGTCACGCATCAGATCCTCGACATCCGCGAACGTTTCCAGCACGTCTCCAGGCTGCATTGGCAGCAGCTCTTTGTTCGCCGTCCGGCCCAGCTCCCGCTCCAGGAGAGCGACGACGTGCATCAGCTCTTCGGGATGGTTGTTGCCGACATTGTAGACCTTAGACGGCGCATTTGCGGCGGCCGGATCGTCCGCGGGCACCCGGTCGATCAGCTTGGATACTACACGAGTCACGTCGTCAATATAGGTGAAGTCGCGACGCATCCTGCCATGGTTAAAGAGCCGGATCGGCCTGCCCGCCATGATGGCGTTCACGAACAGAAACATCGCCATATCGGGCCGTCCCCACGGACCGTATATGGTAAAGAAGCGCAAGGCCGTGACCGGCAGCCGGTACAGATGACTGTAGGACTGCGCCATCAGCTCGTTCGCCTTCTTGGTCGCGGCGTAGAGACTCACGGGATGATCGGTCCGGTCCTGCACGGCGAATGGCAGTTTGGTGTTGGCACCATAAACGGAGGATGRCGACGCGTAGACGAGATGACGACAGCCGTTATTCCGGCAGCCCTCGAGCACGTTGAGAAAGCCCTCGAGATTGCAATCGGCGTAGCTGTGCGGATGGTCGATCGAGTAGCGCACGCCGGCCTGGGCTGCGAGATGCACGACTTTGGCAAATCGATGTCGCGCAAACAACGCCGCGATCGTCGCGCGGTCGGCGAGATCGGCCTGCACGAAGGAGAAGCGGGCATCGTTCCGCAACAGCTCCAGGCGCGCCTGTTTCAGCGCCGGATCATAATAGCTGTTGAGATTGTCGAGCCCGACGACGGGCCGGCCTTCGCCCATGAGCTGCCGGGCGACGTGAAAGCCGATGAAGCCGGCGGCACCCGTGACCAAAATCGCCTGATCCGTCATCCTGTTCCCAAGGAATCCTTCGCCCACGACGGGCGCCCGTCTCGCTGCCGCGTCGAGGGGGATCGCAACATCCCGCGGCGGTTCATGCAAGCTCCCTTCACGACAGCTATTGCAAGATCGACGCCAAAACCATACCAAAGCGGCCGAATTCGGCGCCTCGCGTCGGGTTGCCTCAAATCTTCGCAAACCCTGTTCATGCGGGCGAGATGCGCCGAATCCTGCTGTCGACGGCCAAAATCCTGATTTCCGCGGCGCTGCTCTATCTGGCGCTGCGCAAGGTGGATCTGTCCGAACTGTTTTCGCGCTTCACCGTGACCAGCCTGTTCTGGATCGGCGTGGCGATCGCGATCACGTTCCTGCAAATCTTCGTCGGCGCGCTGCGCTGGCGCGAGATCAGCGCCGAATGCGGCGCACCGATCGAGCTCGGCCGCGCCATGCGCTACAACGTGATCGGGTCGTTCTTCAATCAGACCCTGCCGTCGGCGATCGGCGGCGATGCGGTCCGGCTGTGGCTGGTCGCGCGCGCCGGCGCTGGATGGCGCGCTGCGACCTACTCGATCTTCGTCGACCGCGCGATCGGCTTGAT
>NZ_JBFULT010000923.1:0-1710 GCF_054049755.1 Bradyrhizobium sp. P5_C11_2 | reverse complement strand
GAGCTACTACATCGAGGAGATGGTGGGCCATTCGCAGTGCCAGCAATCGGCGCTCGCGAGCCTCGTGCTCGAAGGTGTGTTCGAGCGCTTCCCGAAATTGAAGATGGTGATGATCGAGGCCGGCTTCGGCTGGGCGCCGTCGCTTGCCTGGCGGCTCGACAAGGTCTGGCAGCGGCTCCGGAGCGAGGTGCCGCACGTGAAGCGGCCGCCGTCGGAATATATCCGCGAGCAGGTGTGGTGGACCACGCAGCCGATGGAAGATCCGGAGCGCCGCGAGGATCTGTTCGACGTCATCAAGTGGATCGGCTGGGACCGGCTGCTGTTCGCGACCGACTATCCGCATTGGGACTATGACGAGCCGTCGCGTGTGCTGCCGGCGGGCGTGAGCGAAGCCAATCGCGATGCGTTCTATCTCGGCAACGCGAAGAAGCTGTACGGGATCGCCGCGTGATCCAAGAAAGTGCGAAGCGGTTTTTCCTCGCGACGAACGCGGAACGCGTTTGCGCGGCGATCATGCGGAGGACATGAAGCATGGCGCGGCATGTGATCGCGCCGGTCGATGAGCTTCCGCCGGGCACGCGAAAATTCCTCGAGATCGAGGGACGGCCGATCGCGGTCTTCAACATCAAGGGCGAGTATTTCGGCCTGATGAACCGCTGCCCGCATCAGGGCGCGGCGTTGTGCGAGGGCCCGCTGATCGGGCTTGCACAGTCGAGCGACCCCGGCGAGATCGAATACACGAAACTCGGCGAGATCATCCGCTGTCCCTGGCATGGCTGGGAGTTCGACGTCCGCACCGGCCAGTCCTACTGCGATCCCCGCCGCTTCCGCGTCAAGGCGTACGCGGCCCATGTCGCGCCGGGCGCGGCTGTCGTGAAGGGACCGTACGTTGCCGAGACGATTCCGGTGAAAGTCGAGAGCGACTACGTGGTGGTCGAACTCTAGTCTCGCCGCACCAGAACTGGGCTCCCTCGCCCCGTTCCTAGATCAGGCAGCATCTGATTGTCTTGAGCGGCGATTCTCTCAGAGCGTGCATGAAGCGTACGACAATCGGCCAAGCCCGCGGCTCGCCGTGGATGCATCTTCTCCAGCTTTGATTCGCCCCAGGGTCGTGACGATCGGCCGCACCCTGTGTGAATTGAGGCACTTCTGGCTTCATTTCGCTGCCCTTGCGACTTAGGGGAGCGCGTGGATCGCTCCTCTAGCTGCATCTRGCTGCATCCGATGCTGTCATGCCTCCTCTGTCATCAAATGGCATCTATAATTTAATCGTCGCGGCAACAAAAAACTACRATGCCGCGACGCACAAAAGTGGCAGAATGGACCGGGGCGCATGACTGTGATCAGCAGCGGAGCTGAGGCGTGACGATGGAATTGAGCCGGCGTGGACTTTGTATCGAAACCGGCGCGATTGGACTGTGGACCGTTTCGCCCAGTGTCTTCGCCATGCGAAGCGAAGCACGCCTGCGATCGCATCGAGCAGGCATGTAGGGCGCCGCGCTGACAGCGAAGCCGGCAAGTCCGGGCAACCGCTGACGGCGCCATTCGGAGACAGATATGCAAGGGGATCATTGGCCTCACGGCGCGTGCGATCACGCCGGTCGAAGCCTGGCACGCGTGCGGAATCGCGCGTCCGATTTTTTCGAAAACCTGTCCGTCGCGGAACTTGCGCGCGAGGCGCACAGGCATCTGTGGGTTTCGGACTGGTTG
>NZ_JBFULT010000922.1:0-1712 GCF_054049755.1 Bradyrhizobium sp. P5_C11_2 | reverse complement strand
GGACCAGCAGGAGGGCCGCAAGCTCGAGGCCACCTGCGCGCGCATCGCCGATCTCGAGACCCGGGCCGTTGCGGCGCTCGACGGCGGACGCGAGGATCTCGCCAAGGACGCCGCCGAGGCCATCGCCGGCCTCGAGGCTGACCGTGACGCGGCGATGACGGCGCGCGCGCTGTTCGCGACCGAGATCGCCCGGCTGAAGCGGCACGTCGCAAGCGCGCAGGCCCGTATCACCGAGCTCGATCGCGGCCGCCGCGTCGCCCGCGCCTCGGAAGCGGTGCGTTCGCTACGCCGCAGCGGCATCGAGGCGGCCCGTCCTTACGAATCCACGCTGCCGGATGCGGAGAACACGCTGAAGCGCCTGCGCGACCGGCAGATCGAAGCCCAGGCCGCAGACGATGCGCTGGTCGAGCTCGATGCGGCCACGGGTCCGCTCGCCACCGCCGAGAAACTCGCCGAGCAGGGCTTCGGCCCCCGGCTCAAGACAACCGCGGACGACGTGCTGGCGCGGTTGAAGTCCAAGCGCACGCCGACTGACTGACTCCAACGATGATCATTCGCCACTACCTCAAGCAACAGGAGACCATCATGAACCCGACCACCCCGCTCCACAGCCCCGCCTGGATCACCTTCACTTACGTTTCGTTCGCCGCGTCCGCCTTCATGGTCGGCCTCGGCATCTTCTTCCTGCCGCTCGATCTCTCGATCAAAGGCTACCTCGCCATGGGCTTTCTGATGCTGGTGCAGTCCTGCATCACCATGACCAAGACGATGCGTGACAATCACGAGAGCAACCGCCTGGTGAACCGCATCGAAGACGCCAAGGCCGAACGCCTGCTCATGGAAGTCGAACGCGGCCCGCGGGCGGCGTAATATCGCGCCAGTCCGACCGGACSGTGGGGCGGCGGATGTCAGAGCATCCGCCGCCCGACGCACGTCCAGCCATTTGCCGCGACCGGCGCAACGTATCCTTTACCCTGCAACCGTCACAAAAAATGGTACTCATCGCTCCTTAATGGCCTCGCGCGAAAACCGTCCGGATCACGGGCAGGCGGGCATGGCAGACGCTGGGAACGAACGAAGCTGGCAACATCTGCGCGAGTCCGCCGGACGGCTGCGCGGCTACGCGGCGTTCTGGTTCAAGGCCTTCGCGCAGCCGACCATCGATCTCAGCCTGCGGACCCATCCCGGTCATGTGACCCGGATCGTTGAAAGCCCGGGCCTGTCGCTGCCGCAGGACGAACTCGAGCGGTTGGTCGCGCAGCTCCGCACGGTCGCGGCCAAGACCTTKCCGGCCGACGAGCTCACCTACGGCATCTTCTCGGGCGAGCGCGAACGCCTCTCCCGCGCCATTGTCACGCTGATCTCCGAGGAGGACACGGGGCGCCCGATCGCGTTCAACGCCCTGTCGGTGATGCAGGTCGAGCTCGACGGCGTGCCCGTCGACGTCACCCATCTCGGGCTCGTCATGGTCGATCCCGATGCGCGCGGGCAGGGGCTGTCGTGGGTGCTTTATGGCTTGACCACACTGGTGCTGTTCCTGCGCGACGGACTGCGCCCGCGCTGGATCTCCAACGTCACCCAGGTGCCCTCGGTGGTCGGCATGGTCAGCGAGACCTTTTCCGACGTCTATCCGTCGCCGCGCCCCGAGGCGCGGCAGAGCTTTGCCCATCTCCAGCTTGCCCGCGGCATCATGCAACGGCATCGGAGCGTGT
>NZ_JBFULT010000921.1:0-1715 GCF_054049755.1 Bradyrhizobium sp. P5_C11_2 | reverse complement strand
TATTCATGCCCGGCATGCCACTTCCTAACGTTTGGCTTGGTCCTCCCAGTCCTCCCACTCTACGTCGTTGATTTCCAGGTAACTGGAAACGGCTGCGCCGATCGTTGGAAAGAAATATTGCTCGCCAAGCTGCGAGAACAGTCCAAATCTCTTCAGCTTGTCCTTGACTGGATCTTTCAGTTCGGCAAAGCAGAACTCGATACCCCGCGCGTGCAACGCCTCGTCCAATTCGGCGACTATATCGCCGGCGGAGACGTCCACGCTGGTGACAGGCTCCGCCGCAACGACCAGCCAGCGTACGGGCGTCGGCGATTTCGCCACGGCGTCCAGTACGCGCTCTTTGAAGAATTCGGCGTTGGCGAAGAACAGCGGCGCATCCCACCGAAACAGGACCAGCCCGGGGATTTGGCGTGCATCCGGATATCTTGTGATGTCGTGATAACCTTTGACGCCATGGGCGCGCCCCAACACGGCGGAGTGCGGGCGCCAACCGTCCCACAAGAACTCGGCGATGGCGATTGCAATTGCCAGACCAATTCCTGGAATCACTCCGAGCACCGCCACGCCGACAAAGCAGACCATCGATAGCCAGAACTCCCACTGCTGAATCCGATAGATTCGCTTGAGGTCGGTGACCTCAAACAAGCCGATCGCAGCGGCGATGACGACGGCCGCCAATGCGGCGGTGGGCAAATGCTGAAGCAGGTTTGGTGCCACCAGCAGAAGGACGGCGATGGCAAGCGCGCCGACGACGCTGGTCAGCTGGGTATGGGCGCCGGCGGCTTCTGCAACGGGAGTGCGCGAAGCGCTGCTGCTGATCGGGAAGCCCTGAAAAAAGCCGGTTGCCAGATTGGCCGCGCCAAGCCCCACCATCTCCTGGTTGGGATCGACATGAGTGCCCAATCGTGCGGCGTAGGCGCGCGAAAGCACGCTGGTGTCAGCGAATGATACCAGCGCGATTGCGCAGCCGCCGACCAGCACCGGGACGATATCGCCGTAGGTGATCCAGGGGATCGCGAAACCCGGCAGGCCCTGCGGAAGAGGACCCAAGACCGCCACGCCGTAACGAGTCCCAAGATCAAGCACGCCGACGATGGCAGTCGCCCCGACGACCGCAATCAGAATGCCTGGCAGCCGCTTGTTGTCCCGGAGCAGCAGGATGACCACCAGCGTGCCGAGCCCAATCCCGAGTGCGGCCCAGTTTGTCTTTCCTTCAAGGATTGCATCGGCGAACGCCCATAGGCTTCGTAAAGGTCCTTCGCTCCCGATCGAGAAGCCGAAGAGCTTTGGCAGTTGGCTGATCAAAACGGTCAATGCAATTCCGTTCATGTAGCCGTACCGTATCGGCTTGGAGAGCAGCTCGGTCACAAAACCCAGGCGCGCGATGCCGGCTAGAATGCACACCGTCCCCGAAACGATCGCCATCATCGCGGCGAGCGTTGCCGCGCGAAGAGGATCGCCACCAGACAGTGGGACGACAACGCCGAGGATGACGGCTGCCAGCGCCGAGTCAGGTCCCAGCACGAGGATGCGGCTGGGGCCGAACACCGCGTAGACCAACAGCGGTACGATCGTTGCGTACAGASCGTAGATGCCGGGCAAGCCCGATGCTGCCGCGTAGGCAATTCCGACCGGGACCAGCATCGTCGCCAGGACGAGTCCAGCGAAGATATCGCGCGGAAGCCACGCCGCCTCATATCGGCGGAGGGTTTCGA
>NZ_JBFULT010000920.1:0-1734 GCF_054049755.1 Bradyrhizobium sp. P5_C11_2 | reverse complement strand
GTTCAGATTCAGCCGATCACCAGGGCTGGCCGTCGCCAAACGACCAGTCCTCTTTGTCCACAAAGACCATGTTGATCATGATGTCGTCTGGACGGACGGCCAGCTTAGTTTTTAACTCATCGGCGACGAAACGGTAGAAGGCGAACTTCGTGTCTTTTTGGTTTCCGACAGTGCTGGTCACCTGGATCAGCATGAAGTCGGGAGACCGACTGAAGCCGAGAAATTTGGGATCATAAATGAGGTTGTCGGCGGTGTGCTCACCGACAACCACGAAGCGATCACCGTCGGGCGCCTTGAGGACATCGATTATGCCCCTGTAGACGATGTCGGCCACGGCGGCGCGGTATTCGGGGGTTTTACCTTGGATCAGATCGATACGTGCGAACGGCATTGCAGCCTCCTTCAGATTGAGTTTCGGATTGAGCTGGGTCGAGGGGGATGAGCGTTCAGGCCCGGTTATCGAGCTCGGGCACACCACTATTCCGGTCGGCGTAGGCGGCCAGAAAGGCTGGCCGGCGCTGCCAGCGCTGCCAGAAGGCATCGATGTGCTCGAAGCGCTCATCGAGCGGCGTGGCGTTCACCGGAAACTTCGAGAAGGCGATCGCGGTCGCCATCGTGATATCCGAGAACGTTGGCGCCTCGCCGCCCAGCAACCACTCGCGGCCATCGGCTAGATGGCGATCGACAAGCGCCGCGTGATTCAGCGCCACCTTGCGGGAATGCTCGCCCCACGCCGGATTGCTGGTCAGTTCCAGCTTCGGCCCGAGGCCTTGGTGCAGCACATGGAAGGCGGTGACGATGGGATAGAGGATGTGTACCCACACCCGGTTGTCCCACATCTGGTCGAGGCCCCGCTCGTGAGGCGTCGCACCCATGATCTTTCGACCCTCGAAAGTGTCGTCGAGGTAACGCGCAATGGCGGAGGTCTCGCTGAGGAAGGAACCGTCCGGGAGCCCCAAGGTCGGGGTCTCGCCCCACGGGTTCATCTTGAGATGTTTCCAGCCGCGCTGCTCGCCGACTGGCGACATATCGTAGATCGTTTCATCGAACCGATCGGCGATGCCTTTCTCATGCATGAAGATGCGCAAACGCTGCGGATTGGGAAAGGCCGAGGGGGAGGTGAAGAGCTTGAGTTTGTCGGTCATGGCGAGTCTCGCTTTGTGCTGGCAAGTCACCTGCCTGTCAGATGACAGGTAAACAACTACGACTCAAAACTTGCTCTGTCAACCCCTATCTGTCATATGGTAGGTACCATTCGAATATGGCGAAAACGATGAAAGAGAATGCGAAGGAAGCAATCCTGATGGCCGCGCGGGAAGCAGCGATGGCCTACGGCTATGGCGGCATAAATTTCCGCGATCTGGCGCAGACCGTGGGCATCAAGGCCGCCAGCATAAACTACTATTTCACCAACAAGGCCGCGCTCGGCGAGGCCGTTGCGAAGCGTTATTGGGAAGATATCGCCCGCGACCTGGACGCGATCTCGGCTGCGGCTCAAAGCCCGATCGCCGCCTTACGCCGGTATCCGGACATCTTCCGAGCGTCGCTTGAGCGCGATAATCGCATTTGCCTCAGCAGTTTTATGGCGACCGAATATGACGAACTTCCCGAAGCGGTGTTGAAGGAGGTTCAGGCTTTTGCTGACGTCAATGTCGCTTGGCTGAGCAAGCAACTGACCGCCGCGGAGGTGGTCGAGCCCAAGGAGAGTGAGGCAAGGGCTCGCGCCATTTATGC
>NZ_JBFULT010000919.1:0-1735 GCF_054049755.1 Bradyrhizobium sp. P5_C11_2 | reverse complement strand
GTCGATCTGGTTCAGGATGTTGTTGTACTGAGACACCAGGTTCGCACGCGAGGTCTGAGCAACGGTGTCCTGGACGGGGGTGGAAGCCGTCGAGAAGGTCAGCGACGAGGTCAGCGTACCGCCGATCGCACCACCTGCAGCGCTCGAACCGATGGTCGAGGACGCGTAGTCGTTGGTGGTCGAGATCGTCAGCAGGCCGTTGGCGTCGATCGTCGCGGACAGGTTGTTGGCCTGAAGCTGCGTATTGAGCTGATCGAGCGTCTTGACCGTGCCGTTGGTGCCATCGCCGAAGGTGACGTTGACCGCCGTGCCGCCGTTGAAGGAGGCGAAGGTCAAGGTCTTGCCGGCGATGCCGCCGATGCCCGAGGTGCGCGCCGCGGTGAAGGCGGTCGCGGTCCCGGTGTTGCCGGCGAGGCCAAGCGCGTTCAGCGCGTTGCCGGTGCCGGTGATCGACAGATCGGCGTTGACGCCGGTCGAGAGCTTGAGCTGACCCGAGGCGTTGATCGACGAGTTGGTCTGGCCGCTCGCGGTCGCAAGCGTCGCAGTGCCGTTGGCATTGACCGTCGCGGTCTGCACGCCGGTGGCAAGGTCGATCGCCTTCAAGACGTCGTTGACCGTGCCGGCCTGCAGATAGACCGTCGAGTTGCCGTTGCCGTCGGTGAGAACGTTACCGCTGGCACCATAACCCGTCGGAACGCTCGGAGCACCGGTCGAGCCCGGGATCGGCGCGTTCTTGAAGGTGATGACGTGACCGTYGACGTTCAGCGTCGAACCGTCCGCGATGGTCGCACCCAGCGAGGCCGCGCTCGTGGTTCGGTTGACGTTGACGGTGGCATTGCCGCCGCCCACGGCCGTGGTCAGGCCGAGAGCCTTGAGSAGGTCGGCCTTGCCGGTGACGCTCAGGTCTGCGCCCGTCGAACTCTTCAGCGTGACGGCGCCCGCAGCAGCGGTCGAAACGGCAGCACCGGGCTGGCTGGCGCTCACGGAGATCGTCGCAGCACCCGAGGTGATGGATGCCGTCTTCACGCCGCTGGCGAGATCGATCGCGCTCAAGAGATCGTTCACGGTCGCGAGCGAGGCCGGCGTGGCGGTGTCGCCGAGATAGACAGTGGTATTGCCGCTGCCGTCGGTGACGAGGTGGCCGCTGACGCCCGAGCCGGACGGAACCGCGGTCGAGGCCGGCGCGGTGCCGCTGCGGAAGGTGATGGTCTTGCCGTTCACGGTCAGCGTGTCGCCGTCGGCGGGCTGGGCGTTGCCGAGCAGGCCGGTGGCGCTCGTGCCGCTGGTGGCGATCAGGGTGATGGTGCCGGCCAGGGCCGTGGTGCCGTCACCGGCCGTCGCGCCAGTGCTTGCAAAGGAGCCGATGGTAGCGCCGAGCGTCGTGGTGCCGCTCGCCGCGGTGGTGCCGCCGGCCGCGCCGCTAAACACCACGTTGCTGCTCGCCGTCGCGCTGGCGTAGGAGGTCGTGCCGCGCAGGTCGGCCGCCGTCGCACCCGAGATGGTGGTGGAGACGTTCGACTTGGTGGAGTAGCCGACGGTGGTCTGCAGCGCCTGGTTGGCGATCGACTTGGCGCTGTCGATCAGCTTCTGCAGCGAGGTGATGCCGGTGTTGGCAGCCTGCAGCACCTGCACGCCGTTGGCGATACCGTCGAGCAGATTGTTGATGTCGCTGGCGCGGTTGTCGAGCGACTGTGCCGTGAAGAAGTTGGTGGGATTGTCCAGGGCCGAGTTGACG
>NZ_JBFULT010000918.1:0-1735 GCF_054049755.1 Bradyrhizobium sp. P5_C11_2 | reverse complement strand
GCGGATGCGCGGGCGTGCCGGCCGGCACCGGCAGGCTGGAATCGAGATCGCCACCGGGCTCGGCCAGCACCAGTTTCCGCAACAGATCAGGCCGCGCCTGCGCCACGCGAAACGCGATGTGCCCGCCGCGCGAATGGCCCATCAGATCGACGGGCCCGGGCCCGACCTGCTCGATGAAAGCGATCATGTCAGAGACGTGCTGCGCCATCTTGAAATCGTCGCCGACGGCGTCCCAATGCGCGGGAAAGAAATGCCGCAGGCTGACCGAGATCACGCGATGCGCCTTCGACAGCGGGCCGAGCATGGAATACCAGGTGCGGAAATCCCCTAACGTGCCGTGCACGCAGACCAGCGGCGGCCCTTCTCCCACTTCGAGATAGGCCATGTCGTAATCGTTGACGCGAAACGTCTGCATGATCAGCCCGCCAGGAAATCCAGGACCACTTCGGAGTATTTCTGCGGCGCCTGCTCGAACATCGGATGCGTCGCGTTCGGGATGATCGCCGTCTTGGAATAGGGCACGTGCGCGGCCAGCGCGTGCAGCACCTTTGGCAGCAGGCCCTTGGTCCGCGCGCCCAGGATGAACAGCGTCGGCATCTTGATCGCCTCCGCATCTTCCTTCGAGAAGGGCGGCCGGTTGTCGCGGATCTGGCCGATCAGCGTATAGGCGTTGTCGCGCAGATTCTGCTTCACCATCGCCGGCAGCCGCGGCCAGGTGCCGGCGCCCTCCAACGTGTCGACGAAGACGGCGAGGCCGCCGTCGACATCGCCGGCCGCGATCTTCTCGGCCGAGGCCGTGAACCGTGCCAGCAGCGGCGAGGGGCCGCCGGCATAGTCCGGATCGAGACTCGCATCGAGCTCGCCGCCGGGTTCGGCCAGGACAAGCCGCCGGAGCAGGTCCGGCCGCTGCTGCGCGACGCGGAAGCAAATGTGCCCGCCGCGGGAATGGCCCATCAGGTCGACCGGGCCGAGGTCGAGCTTCTCGATGAAGGCGATGACGTCCTGGACATGCTGGGCGATCGAATAGGTATCGCCGACGCCATCCCAGCGGTCGGGGAAGAAGTGTCGCAAGCTGACAGCGATCACCCGGTGCCGCTGCGTCAGCGGCCCGAGCACGCAGCCCCAGATGCGGAAGTCCGAGAGCGATCCATGTACGCAGACCAGTGGTGGTCTACCCCTGTCTTCGCCCACGTCGAGATAGGGCATGTCGTATCCGTTGACGTGGAGGCTTTGCATTCTGGGCTCGCGGAAGGGGGGCGGAACTCCTGTGCAAGATTCCCGGAAACCGGGTGGATCGCAACTATTTCCAAGCCTAGATTTAGGCGGAGATCACATTGGGGGCATGCGACAAGGACGTAAGCTCAGGAACCAAGCCATGACCGACCAGCATTTTGCCCTGTTCGACACCAGGATCGGCCTCTGCGCCATCGCCTGGGGCCCGCGCGGCATCAACGGCACGCAATTGCCGATGGGCGGCGAGGAGAAGATCCGCACCCGCATCAGCCAGCGCCACCCGGACGCCACCGAAGCCGAGCCGACCGCCGAGGTGCGAGAGGCGATCGACCGCATCACAAAACTGCTCGCGGGCGAGCCGGATAACCTCACCGACATCCCGCTCGATCTCGACGGCGTGCCCGACTTCAACCGCGGCGTCTACGAGATCGCCCGCGCCATCCCGCCCGGCAAGACCATCACCTATGGCGACATCGCAAAACAGCTCGGCGGTGTCCAGCTG
>NZ_JBFULT010000917.1:0-1737 GCF_054049755.1 Bradyrhizobium sp. P5_C11_2 | reverse complement strand
GGCCGCGCGCGCGAGGTGGTCTGGATCACCCATGAGCTGACCCAGTACACGCGGCGTTTCCTGGTCCGCGGCACGCTCGATGCCATCATCAACCAGGATCCCGGCCATGAGGCGCGGTCTGCGGCGCGAGTCCTGCTGGCGCATTGTTCGGGTGAGCCGATCAGCCCCGACCAGGAGCGCATCCGCATCGACATTTTTCTGCGGGACAATCTGCCGTAGCTTCGAGCTCGCAGGTGACGCGCACTTGCTCGGGTCGAATATGGGCAGCCGCGCGCTTGCGACCGTTGCATCAATCGAGATCACGGGCCGCTACGCGACCGGAATGAACGCATATCCTTGCCCTTCCTCGACCACTCTGCCGATGCCTGGTCGACCTAGGTGAGCGCCGGCTAGCCACGTATGTGCATGTGCCGCGTCCTGGAGCAGCTTGATCCGGCTAGCCCTCGCCACGGCTTCGTCATCGTCATAGGCCCAGGTAAGCTCGGGACGGGAAAACTGTGCGGCGGGAACGTGGATAAGGTCGCCGCAGAATAAGACATCGTCCTCGTCAGTGTTGAGGAGATAACCCATATGACCCCGAGCATGCCCAGGTATATCCACCGCCAGTAAATGATCGGCCAGCCGATCTCCTCCGTTAATTGGGGCAAGGAGTGAACGAAACTCCTCCAACACTGGCTCGGCAAGAAACTCCTCAACGGCGTCTTCCCCTATCACAATCTTCCTCAGGCCATGAAATGCTCGTCGGCCGTCAGGCATGAGGAGTCCATTGATGTGGTCGCCATGAGCATGAGTGAGGGCGATCGTCGTAACCGATGACGTGTCGATGCCTGCCTCCGCCATCGCCTCCACGAGGTGACCCATGGTCGGGTCCCAACTCCCGCCCGCTCCACAGTCGATCAAGACGCGATCCATGCCAAAGCGATCGAACAGGAAGCAGTTGACCGATAATCGAACTAGCGAAGCGTCCCGCTGAGGCGGTTCGGTCTGCCTGCATACTTTGTTGTCTGGATAGTTGAGGGATTCGGCGGGCAGGTCGACATATCCATCAGAGAGCGACCAAATCCTCCACGATCCCGAAGCGCAGCCCAAGGTGTTGGCGCTTTGTGACAGAGCTTCCACGGACAACCTGCCAGGCGTTGATTCATTTTCTCAAAACGATACCGAAGCCGTCAGATCTTCGAAGTCATCACTTTTTGAGCGATCTTCCAGGTTCCGTTGACCTTTAGGCATGACAACATGTCGGTGAAGTAGCGTGGCGGAATTTGCAATTTCAGCTTTAGAAGCGCGAGCTCTCCCTCAATGTCTATTGACAGGATCTGATCTTGGCGCTCCAGGCCCTGTTGTTTCGGAGCTTTCAAATTGCGGACAGCTGCCAGCCACGTCGCAATTGGCGTCACGCTCACGTTGCCGTCGTCGCCGACCTTGGTCACGGAACTCGATGGATGAAATAGAGACGCGAATTTGTCAGCATCCATTTCATAGGCACTGTCGAAATAGATCTGCGCCAGGGAGCGCAAGGCACGAGCATCGGTATCCATAGGCCTGTTATCCAAAAGGTTGGGAATGGGAAGAAACTGCGCGTGCTGAAAGTCCGGTCTCCGAGCATCAAACCGGGAACGCTGACCACACGTGCCGAGTGTCAAGCCGGCCGAAACCTGCAGAAGGTCGGCTCACATCTCCCTTGTTGGCCGAACCTAGGACAAAGTGGCTTATGAGGCTAGGCATGTTGCATAAGAT
>NZ_JBFULT010000916.1:0-1745 GCF_054049755.1 Bradyrhizobium sp. P5_C11_2 | reverse complement strand
GCCAGTATTCGAGGTCCGCGACGAGGGCCGCGGTGTCTTCGTCGACGGCTGCGCGCGCCACGTCGACCAGCTTGCCCATCTTGACGGTCAGCTCGTCGCCGCTCGGCAGCAGCGTCGCCTTGCCCGTTCTCGCCTCGTTGACGGCGTCCCCGAGATTGTCACGCAGACTTCGCATTTTGGCGATGTCGTCGACCAGATCGTTGTAGAGCTTCCGCCGCTCCTCGGAGGCCGTCCCCTTCGCCCCGACCTTCAACAGCTCGGTCGCCGCGGCTTCCCGTTCCGAAGCTTCCTTCATCGCAGGCTCGTTGGCGTCGTAGATGTATCGCAGATTGGCCCGCTGGATGGCCTGAAGGTGGGTCGAGATTTCCAGAACCCGCGCCGTGCTGTCCGAAAACGCCGAGAGCTTTGCGACCTGCTCCTGCACGGCCCGCAAATTCCAGACGGCGACCACCGCCATCACGAGACCGACCGCCACCAAGGCCATGAAACCTGCGTACAGGCGTCCCCTGATCCGCAAACGAAATTTCGGCATTCCCACTGTCCACCCAGATGCATGTGAATTCGAGCGGCCGAACGTCCGGCGATCGTCTCCGGCCACCCTGGCAGCCGCGAGTCGTTTCTCGGCGACCTACGCTGCACCGCGGCACAATGGGGGACACTCGTTAATTGAACCTTCTGATTTTTCACCCAAGCGCGCACGGCCCCGCACAAAATCTGCTGATTTTATCGGCAGTTGCGCAAGGTTTTGGCGCAAGCCCCGCAGGCGCATGCAGATCGCTGCACGGAGCGCCCCGATGGACGTTCGTTAGGCTGCTGCCTGCGTCATTTTGCCGGGCGCGCGCGCGACCACGTCCAGCGCGCAGCGCTTCTGGATCGCGGGCGCCGATGCCGGCGCGACCGGGATCGACGCCCGCTCGCCATGGCCGGCCCGTTCTTCATTTCCTCCGGCGGGGCTTATGCAGCTGGTATAAAATCTCCGCCCGGGTCGTCCCGCAATCCTGAAGCTCCCGTTCGGTCATGGCAGTGAGCTGATGCCAGACCCGGAACCGCTCCCGCCGGACCCGCATGATATCCACCAGCGTCCGCCAGGCCCGCGCGACAATCGACGGCTGTGACGGACAGGGTCGGTCGGTGGACGCGACGCCGTTCAATCCGGTCAGCTCACGGCCCTCACGGGTGTTTGCGGAAACGGGCCGAGTGCCTTTTCGGTCAGGATCGAGTCGCAATATTCCCTGATCTCCTTGATCTTGCCGTCCTCCAGCCGAAACACCAGGCAGTAGTCGTTGTCGTAGCGGACCCCCCCGGGCGTGACGTTGTCGCCCTTGGCTTCCACCACGACGATGTCGCCGTCGGCGATGAAGCGGTGGGCGACCGTGCGGGTGCGGTCGACGAGGCGTGTGCGGACATAGCCGTGCAGATCGTTGAGGATCGACTGCTTGCCCGAGAAGGTGCGCGACCAGGAATACTGGCCGGTCACGATCCATTGGGCGTCATCGGCAAGGCTTGCGGCGAACAACGCGCGGTCGCGCGCCGCCGGATCCGGGTTCGCGGCGGCGGCAAAAATGTCCTGCATCAGTTTCTTGTTGGCGCTCGCGCTCATGGCGGCATCTCCGTTTGGTGGCATCACGGAGATCATCGGCGGCGATTGAGAATTCTTCAAATCGATAGCGAATATGATACATATTCACCTCATGAATTTGAATTCGCTCGACCTCAATCTATTGACCGCGCTCGACGCCCTGCTG
>NZ_JBFULT010000915.1:0-1765 GCF_054049755.1 Bradyrhizobium sp. P5_C11_2 | reverse complement strand
GATGCCCTGGAGCGTAAAGACCAGATCGAAGCCGCAGGCCGGTTCCCTCATGCCGCGGATAGCCGTCGGGCAGTTCTCATCCAGGTAACCACTCGGAATGCCAGAGATGCTCCGTGCGGATACGACGGCCGCCCGCCTCGGCGTTAACTTGACGCAACGGTACTCATCCGCACTGAAGCGGAAGCAACCCATACCACCCATCACCCTGATACGATCGCCGACCTTAACTTCATCGGCGTTTAGTTGCGGCAGGCTGACGGCTTCGAAGTTTTTGACGCCCTCGTTCGCCTTGCAGCCTATCGGGCTAAGAACGAGGGTGCCCACGAATAGAAATGATCTGAGGTTCGTCATCTTCGTTGCTTACCGCTTGGTCGAGGGCTTCAGCTCGATATGGTCGGCGCCGTAGAATTGTGTTGTCTCCATGTGGTCGATCCCCCGCTCCGTGATCTTGAACACGAGGTCGAAGCCGCACTCCCGGTTGCGGAAGCCTCGGATGAACGTCGGGCAGTAGCGATCCATGTAGCCTTCGGGAACGCCGGAGATCGTCGGGGCGATGACTACCGCGGCCTTGTCGAGCACCTGCCTGACGCAGCGATACTCATTCTCGCTGAAGCGGAAGCATCCCATCCCGTTCGTGATCCGGAGCCGGTCGCCGACCTTGTATCGGCGGGCGAGCGTGCGATCGGCCAGATGGTTACTATCCACCCGACGCACGGGGATCTCCGGCTCTGACGGCTCCTCCCGCGTCGCGACCTTTGGCTCCGAAGGCTCTTCTCGCGTCGCAACTTTAGGCTCGGCCTCCAGCGCGGGTCGGGGGGGGCGATGACGCAGGTGTCGCGACGGATGCGACCGACTTGTCGGGATACTGGCTGTTGCACCAGTCGACCCGGCTCGGATACGCGGTGACACACCACTGCCGTAAATCTTCTGCAGACGCGACTTCAGTGCAGCTCAAAGCAAATACGCCACACWAGAGCGCCATCCTAAATTTCATCTTATCCTATCCGTTTCCTATTCTTCGGCTTTCTGCCAATTTCTACGCTATGAGATTGAGGTATGTTTTCAATGAACCGCGTGTTCGTTCGTGTGGAAATCTCGAAAATTCTGGCACGCCTCAGCGCGCCCACAGACACGATCTTCGACGAGCGCCTAGACGGCGGCGCACGTGATCCCGGTGGCCGGGCCCGGCATGCCAACATGCCGCCACGTGGCGCCGCCGAGAGCTTTGGCTGCCACGCCCCGGCTCACTCCGGTCTGCCGGGCGAACTCAGCCGGTGAGATGCCAGCCTCCCGCCCCTTGAGCACGATGGCCTCGGTGAGCTTTGCGCCGGGGTGCGCCGAGCCGCGGGAGTTGCGGCCCTTCGAGACGCAGTCCTGCGCGTTGGTGAGCGCGGTGCCGAGAAACAGGTGTCCTTCGTGGACGCAGGAGGGCCGGTCGCACCGATGGAGAACGAAGAGGCCGCGCGGGATCCGGCCATGCGCTCGCGCGAAGGCGTAGCGGTGCGCGTAGACCCGTCGGCCGCCGATGCGGATTTGCCCGTAGCCTGCGGCCGTGTGGGTGCCGGTCCAGTCGAGGCAGCCGGTCTCAGGGTTGTCGGCGAGGTACTCCTCGAAGACCTCATCGAGTACTGGTGCGCGGGCAGCCTGGCGCCCGACGGCGGCGCAGGAGCGCGAGCAGTAGACCCGGCGGCGCCAGTTCTCCGGTGACATGGGGTTGCGATCCACACGCGCAAACGAGCGCGAGCAGGTCGGACAGACCTTCGTC
>NZ_JBFULT010000914.1:0-1765 GCF_054049755.1 Bradyrhizobium sp. P5_C11_2 | reverse complement strand
GCACGGACCTTGCGGAGAAAGCCGGAGCATCGCCCTCCCAGCGGACACGCCATGGCCACTCCCGCCGCTCTCGAACTGGTCGCCGTCACCAAGCGCTACGACACGACGCTGGCCGTCGACAATGTCAACCTCAAGATCCCGGCCGGCACCTATTGCTGCCTGCTCGGCCCCTCCGGCTGCGGGAAGACCTCGACCTTGCGCATGATCGCGGGCCATGAGGCGGTCAGCGAGGGCGACATCATCCTCGGTGCGCAGAACGTCACCGATCTCGAGCCCGCCAAGCGCGGCACGGCGATGATGTTTCAGTCCTACGCGCTGTTTCCGCATTTGACTGTGCTCGACAATGTTGCATTCGCCCTGAAAATGCGCGGCATCGACCGCGCGACGCGGCACAAGCGCGCCGGCGAATTGCTCGAGCTGGTGGCGATGACCCCCTACGCCGCCCGGCTCCCGGCGCAGCTCTCCGGCGGCCAGCAGCAGCGCGTGGCACTGGCCCGCGCGCTGATCACCGAGCCGCAGATCCTGCTGCTCGACGAGCCGCTGTCCGCGCTCGATCCGTTCCTGCGCGTCAGGATGCGCGGCGAGCTGAAGCGGCTCCAGCGCGAGCTCGGCATCAGCTTCATCCAGGTCACCCATGGCCAGGAAGAGGCGATGGCGCTCGCCGACCACATCGTGGTGATGAACCACGGCAAGATCGAGCAGCAGGGCTCGGCCCGCGACATCTTCCACCATCCCCGAACCGAATTCGTGGCGCGCTTCATCGGCGGCCACAACGTGCTCAGCGACGCCGGCAACCTCATCGCCGTGCGCGCCGATCAGCTCGGCATCCTGCCGTTCGTCGACGGCGCGTTCGGCGCGCCGGCGCTGCTGACCCAGACCGAGTACCAGGGTTCCTACATCGCCGTCTCGCTCACGCTCGACGACGGCACCGCCCTGTTCTCCCACCTTCCCGAGGCCGCCTTCGACGTTCACCCGTTCCGTCCGGGCGATCGTGTGCTGGCCACCTGGGATCCCGCCAAGGCGCAACGCCTGCAATAGCGCCGATCGATCACTGGAATGCGCAACAGAGGAGTGACTGATATGACCGAGACCACCAGGAAAAAGGGCGTCAGCCGCCGCACGCTGCTCAAGGGCACCGCGGGTCTCGCCGGCCTTGCCGCCGGCTCCGGCGCCATCACCGGCTTTCCCTACGTGAAGTCGGCCGAGACCAAGGTGCTGCGCTATCTCGGCACCGCCGTGAACGAGGGCGACGACATCTCGAAGCAGTGCCTGAAGGACACCGGCATCAAGATCGAATACATCACCGCCACCACCGACGACGTCACCAAGCGCGTGATGACCCAGCCGAACTCCTTCGACGTGCTGGACACCGAATATTTCTCGCTGAAGAAACTGGTGCCGTCGGGCAACATCCTTGCCCTCGACGCCAGGAAGATCAAGGAATTCGGCAACATCACGCCGGTCTTCACCAAGGGCGAGACGCCCGGCGGCAAGAAGATCGGCAACCAGGGCACCGCGCCCTGGAAGGTGCTCTATCTCGAAGGCAAGGACTCCAAGACCTTCTCGAAGACCGYGACCGAATTCGTGACGCTGATCCCGACGGTCTACAATGCCGACACGCTCGGCATCCGCCCCGACCTGATCAAGCGCCCGATCAGCTCCTGGTCGGAGCTGCTCAATCCCGAGTTCAAGGGCAAGGCCTCGATCCTCAACATTCCCTCGATCGGCATCATGGATGCCGCGATGGTCGTGGAAGCCAGCGGCA
>NZ_JBFULT010000913.1:0-1769 GCF_054049755.1 Bradyrhizobium sp. P5_C11_2 | reverse complement strand
CGGATATGCTGAACGTTGTGGGGACATGGTCAAGTGGACCGACAAAATCGCTCCAGCGATCTGGGCGGAGACCCGTTGGGCTGATCCAAGTCCTCAGATGACGTTGCCAGACGATGTGCTGGAGCGCGTGAACTGACTGGTGCAAGACCGCAACCCCATCGCGGCAATTGCCCTCGTCCGGGCGGAAACGGGCGCCGACCTCTATGGGTGCAAGACGTATGTGGACGACCTCGCGCGGAAAAGCCGCCAGACCGAATAAGAGCACCTGCCGCTCGCTATCTACCTAAAAGCTGGCGCCTTATCCTCATTCTTAGGGTTTCCGCTTGTGGCCCATCGCGACATATTGCGCTGCCCCACGAACTCGGCCGCTATAGGAGCAAAGCGGACATTGGGTTCGTCGCCGCAGGGTTTATGGGTACACACCCTAGTGGGGATCTGCAATTTGCAATTGGGCGAAGCCCTAAAGTGCAAAAAAAGCGCTGACTAATCTAGCCATCGTAGCGAAAATTTTTCGTGTCATGCAGGCATCAAGACGAAGAGCGGCGAATATTCGAACGGCTTCAGAGAGGCCTTTTGGGATGGTCGCACAAACGAAAGTCTAAAAAGCGCAAGCTGGTGTCAAAGGCCCCACGGCCAAGGTAAAGCCCGGACGCAAGGCGAATTTTAGACGAAAGCCCCGGCCATCGAATCGATGCAGTGTGCGAACTTGCCTACGAACGAAAAGTGCACGTATCTGGTGCGGTTTCTGGTGCAGCGGCCGCGTTGCAGGCAACAAGAATGAAGTAAGCTATTGATCATGTTGGTGGGCCCGGCAGGACTTGAACCTGCAACCAGACCGTTATGAGCGGTAGGATATCGGTTGGGTCCGTTGATTTTCCCGTACTCTTGTTTGATTTCGCTCGCGTTCCTTACGTTCCGCTCAGGTGGTTCCTGGTGCGAAACTGGTGCGGTTGATCGACGCGCTCCGATACAGCGAATGGGGTGGAAGGAGGTAGAGATCTCGAGGATTTCGGACGGTGAGTTCCTCCTTCGCAACGTCAGGCGGATGATGCACCGCGCATGCGCTTCCGAGACAGGCTTTCAGGCGCGTGAGCCTCGCTTGGCTTTACCTTCGCGGATTTCGCAGCCGGCTCGTGCCCGGACGATACAGCGTCAAGGATGACTTTTGCGGTCAGCTGCAAGTGCGCGTTCATCAGTGCGACCGCGTGTTCGCTGTCCCGCGACAAAGCGGCCTCCGCAATCTCGCGATGTTCCCTGTCGAGGTCTCTGTCTACCTTGGACAGCGGACCGGTAAACCACCGGTAGCGCTCGGAGTGATTGAAAAGGATCGTTCGTAAATGAAGGAGCCAGGGACTGCCGCATCCCGCCGCGAGGACTTCATGAAAAATCTCGTGGGCCTTCGCATATTCGTTGCTATAGCGTCGCGTAGCCTTGTCTGCCCACACCGGCGTGTGTGTCAGGCGATGCAGGGCGGCGACGACTTGGGATTGCCACTCGACCCCACCTTTTTCAATCGAACCTCGAAGGCACAGTGCTTCAATGCTACATCGGACTTCGGTGAGATCGCGAAGGGCATCGATGGACAATGGCGCCACACGGAATCCTCGCTGAGGTTCGCTGACGACAAACCCCTCCGATGCGAGGCGCGACAGCGCCTCACGCACGGCGCTCGAGCCGACCGCAAAGCGACGGCACAGATCGTCGATCTTCAGCTTCTCTCCGGGCGCGAAGTTGCACGCGAGCAGTTCGGAGCGAAGCTCCGCATAGGC
>NZ_JBFULT010000912.1:0-1770 GCF_054049755.1 Bradyrhizobium sp. P5_C11_2 | reverse complement strand
ATTCTGGCCGGGGTTGTTCGCGGTCGCATGAATCGTCGTCGCGGCCTCGAGGATCATCGTCGATCCCGACATCGCGGCATAGATGAAATAGTTTACGCCCGGCGTGAGACCGGTCGGCGCGAGCGAAATGCCGCCGGAGGGAACGGTGCGGGGACGCCCGTCGATCGTCAGCTGGTCGCCGCCGAACGGTAGCAGCACCAGGTTTGCGCCGGACTTCACCAGCTTGCACTGACCGCACACAGGCGCGACCACGGCCGCGGCCGCAGGCCAGCCCATGAACACCTGCTTGATGGTGCCGGCCCCAAACGTGCCCTTGCTCTCGAAGGCCGTGGTGACGGTGACTTCGTTGGCGGCGCTGTAGGTGATCAAACCCGACTTGAAGGCAACGCCCGGCTCGACCACGGACCCGAATGTGGTGTCGCCGACGCTCATCGCCGCGCTGAAGGCGTTGTAACCCGCGTCCAGCGCGCCCGTAACCGTGAACACACTCTGGCTGTTCGAGGTCGATTGCTCGAGCACACGATCCTTGGGCGGAATGAAGGCCATGGTTAAATTCTCTCGTCGAGACGGAGCTGCTTGCCGTAGAGGTCGAAGATCACACCGAAGGTGACCGGCGTGACGTCGGTCATCAGGCCATAGAACGACGACCGCGGCAGATTGGGCGAAGCCGGCTCGGTGATCACGAGCACGTTGCTGCGGCGACCGCAGGCGCGGTCGAGTCGTTCGATTAGGCCGTAGCGTTGGACCTCCTCGACCCATGGGAACGACAGGTCGAGGCGACGGAAGTGATTGTCGGTCCAGACCAGCGTCAGGCCGGAGGAGGCCGACGACACCCGCGAGCGATCGACGTATTGCACCGAGCCGCCTTGCGCGAAATTGACCGCCATCTCCTCGCGCAGGCCTTCCAGCACGAAGCCGGCCTCGACATAGTCCGCGCCCGGATCGGCGATGTCGAAGCGGAGATAGCGCCAGGCCAGCGGCGTTTCGAGCACGGCGACGAACGAGGCATAGTCGATGTCGAAACGGGAGTCGCCGTTGGTGACCGGCCCGCTGTCGAAGATGTCGCCGGCGATGCCGGTCGCATCGATCGAGGACAGCCGCAGCCGCAGCGTCGCATCCGCCGAGCAGGTCAGCCCGCCGACCATCACCGTGTCAGCAGTTATGAGCCCGCCACTGTCGAGCACGAACCAGTCGGCGGCGCTGAGCGAGCGCCAGCGCTCGGACGGATGTGGCGAGAGCAGCTTCGACGCCGGCATGGTCAGGACCTGGCTCGACGCCGCAACGGCGGCGGCCAGCGCCAGATTGTCGAGAACGAGGGCGGCATTAGCCATAGGCGGCGATCTCCACGGTATCGATGCCGCCGGCGGCGAAGTTGATCTGCGCCTTCCATTCGACCACCGTCATCAGGCGGCCGAAGCGAAGGTCGAAGCGATCGTGCGTCACCATGATCACGTCGCCCATCTCGCGGCGCAGGGCGCGGCGCGGCAGTGGCATGCGGTAGATCGAGCGCGTGGTCTTGAAGAGGTCGATCAGGCGCGCGGCCTCCGCGGCAGCGTCGGCTTCATTGGCGAAATAGGACTGCACGGGGTCGCGGTCCTGCGCGAAGGGATGGTCGAGCTGGATCGTGGCCGAGCTCGCCTCGGCCAGCCGATAGGGCTCGGCGACGAAGGCCTTGCGCGCCGCGGTCACGGCGCCGGCGAGATCGGTCTGGATGGTCCAGTTGCGGGCATAGGGCACGCGCCAGCGCCACCGCGGCGGCCGATACGAATC
>NZ_JBFULT010000911.1:0-1775 GCF_054049755.1 Bradyrhizobium sp. P5_C11_2 | reverse complement strand
CAGTGAAGGTCGCGAGCGTCGCCGCATTGGCCGAAACGGTGACGGTGCCGTCGGCCGTCGTGATCGCGCCGCCCAGGATGCCGGCGACTTTCAGCACGCGGCAGCGAAAGGGAACGCGGACATAGGCGGCGACCGGGCTTGCGCCGCAGGACGGGGTGTAGGCGGTGAGATCGGCGGTGTTGAGAGTGCGATTGCCGGGAAGCGGCATCTTGTGTCTCCAAATGAAAGAGGCGGCCCGAAGGCCGCCCCGAGGGTGAGATGGATGATCCTGATCGCTCAGGAAGTGGTGTTGTCGAACACGCCGCCGGAGGCTTTCTCGTTGCGCGAGACCAGCGCATACTCGGCCAGGATCTGCCGGCGATCGGAGTCGCCGGTCTTGGCCAGCGGGATCGAGATCATGTTGCGGCCGTTGAGATAGGCCACCGCCCATTTGTCCAGCTCGAGCACCAGGACATCGCGCGGGCGCTGGAAGCGGTTGGCGACCACCTTGAGCTTGCCGAAATCGGATTCATAGGCATCGACCGATGCCACGATCTTCTTCGACTTGGACTCCTCGACCGCCGTGGAACGCCCGGTGAAGGTCGAGAACACCTGTTTGTTGAAGGCGCCGGTCATGATGGTGCCGGGCTTGCCGCCATTGGTCCAGATCGAGGACAGCACGGTCTTCAGCCGCACCTCGGTGAAGGCGAGCTGCGTGCCGTCCGTTCGCGTGCCGGTGCCGTCGGCGGCCGCCGGGTCAGCTGCGCCGCCGGCCGTTCCCTTCGAGGTGTTCGAAAAGACCCAGGAGAGGACGGAGGCGGTCTTGCGCGCGGTCGTGGTGTTGCCGGCGACCTTGGCCTGGTTGGTGCCGCAGAGGATGGTCTCGAGGTCACGCTTGAGCTCGAGGCCTTTCAGCATCTCCTGATAGGCGAGCTCGTTGTCGCGGCCGGCGTGGTCCACCGCCTGCTGCGTGCCAGAGACGCGGGCAACCTTGTAGGAGATCTGGCAGAGGTTGCCGAGCCGAACGGTCGGCGTCGTCGTGTTGGTGTTGGGATCGTCGCCCTCGAGCTGGGCGTTGTTGGCGTCGGCGCCGGCGAGAGCCTGCGTCTGCCATTCATGATTGACGGCAGTCGCCTTCTCCTTGTCGACGCCGCTCATGAAGGGGGTGTCGACGGGATCGATGCGATAGATCATATCGCTGAGGTCTTCGCGGTTGCCCACCGCGGAGTAGGTAACGAAGGTGGAAGTCGGTAGAGTCATCGATGTTTCCTTGTGACAGCCGTGCTGTTCCGACAACGCAACGATGTCGCTGCGCCTCTCCTGGAAACTGCGGCCTGAGTTGCTGGCGTCTTCTGTTCTCGCTCACGCGATGGCGCGGAAATCTAGGCTTCCGGTTCGCGGATCCGCGAGACATCTCTGCCGGGCGCCCGCGCGAACCGCGCAGGGTCGGCCTAACTACGATGGTTGACCTGATCGGCGTTGTTGCGCGGCGTCAACCTGGCCGGACACGCGTCAAACGTCGGATGGGCGACTTGTCTTCAGGGGGATCGCCTTCAACCGGCTCGTATCCTTGCGGCGCGAACGTGGCCGTGGGGCTGAACGGTAGCGGTGCAGCCCCCGTATCGAAAGAAGAAGATTGAGTCTGACTCGAGTTTTGCTGCTGCAGACGCTGAATGCGGTCGATAATGAGATTGGCTAGCGGCGCTGAAGACGGCTGTGTTGCGGTCGAGAGAAGAGACTCGGCTATCGTCTGGCGCGAGACTGGCGAGGCTTGGACGATGCGCGGCGGACCGAAC
>NZ_JBFULT010000910.1:0-1776 GCF_054049755.1 Bradyrhizobium sp. P5_C11_2 | reverse complement strand
GAAGTAAGGAGCCTGACCAATCTCGATCCGACCCGCGGCCAGGCGGAGATCACCTTCAACGACTGCAAGGCCGAGCCGCTGGGCGCCGCCGGCGAGGGCTGGAGCATTCTCACCCAGGTGCTCGACCGCGCCGCGGTGCTGTGCGCATTCGAGCAGGTCGGCGGTGCCGACCGGGCATTGGAGATGGGCCGCGATTACGCGCTCGACCGCATCGCCTTCGGCCGCCAGATCGGCTCGTTCCAGGCGGTCAAGCACATCCTCGCGGACATGTACGTCTCGGCGACGCTGGCGCGCTCCAACAGCTATTACGGCGCCTGGGCGCTGTCGACCAACGCGGCCGAATTGCCGGAAGCGGCTGCGGCTGCGCGCATCAGCGCGACGCAGGCGTTCCAGCATTGCGCCAAGAACAACATCCAGGTTCACGGCGGCATGGGTTTCACCTGGGAGTTCGACTGCCACATGTACTACCGCCGCGCCAATGCGATGGCGCTCGGGCTCGGCAGCCTGTCCTATTGGGAAGACCAGTTGATCGACCGCATGCGGAAGAAGAACGCGGCGTGATGATGTCGTCATTCCGGGGCGCCGCGACGCGGCGAACCCGGAATCCAGAGATGAGCGAATTACATCGAGATTCCGGGTTCACGCTGCGCGCGCCCCGGAATGACGGATAAAGAGAGACGTCATGAACTTCGACGACACCCCGCAGGAAGCCGAATTCCGCGCTACCGCCCGCGCCTGGATCGCGGCGAACGCGCCGAAGCAATATGAGGATGAGCTGCGCAAATCCTCGCTCGGCCGCACGCAGCTCAAGAACGCCAACATCCTGGAAGTCGCAAAGGCCTGGCAGAAGAAGAAGGCCGATGCCGGCTGGGCCTGCCTGCACTGGCCCAAGGAGTATGGCGGCCGCGGCGCCTCGCCGATCGAGCGCGTGATCTGGCAGCAGGAGGAGGGCCCGTTCGGCAAGCTCTCCGGCATGTTCATCATCGGCCACGGAATGTGCGGGCCGACCATGATGGCGTTCGCGCGCGAGGAGCATAAACGCACCTATCTGCCGCCGCTCGCCTCCGGCGAAAAGGTCTGGTGCCAGCTGTTCTCCGAGCCTGCCGGCGGCTCCGACGTCGCGGGCCTGCGCACGCGCGCCGAGAAGGACGGCGACGACTGGGTCATCAACGGCCAGAATATCTGGACGTCGGGCGCGCACTACACGGACTACGGCATCCTCTTGACCCGCACCGATCCGACCGTGCCCAAGCACAAGGGCCTCACCATGTTCTTCCTGGACATGAAGAGCCCCGGCGTCGAGGTGCGGCCGATCAAGCAGGCGAGCGGCGCCTCCGACTTCAACGAGGTCTACTTCACCAACGTTCGCATTCCCGATCACCAGCGCCTCGGCGAGGTCAATGACGGCTGGAACGTCTCGCTGACCACGCTGATGAACGAGCGCATGTCGATCGGCGCGGGCGTCTCGACCGGCTTCCCGGAGCTGTTCGACTATTGCTCCAGCCTGGTGCTGGACGATGGTCCGGCGATCGAGGACCGCGCGGTGCGCTCGAAGCTCGCGAACTGGGCGGTAAAGGCGAGTGGCTTGCGCTACACCAGCATGCGCGCGATCTCGGCGCTGTCGAAGGGCGAGCGGCCGGGACCGGAAAATTCCATCGGCAAGCTGGTGGCGGGCTCGATGATCCAGGACGTCGCGACCTATGCGCTGGATCTGCAGGGCGCCGCCGGCGTGGTCAGCGGGCCGGAGGATGCCGAGGTCGCCGGGCGTTTCCAGGC
>NZ_JBFULT010000909.1:0-1783 GCF_054049755.1 Bradyrhizobium sp. P5_C11_2 | reverse complement strand
GATCTTCCCTTTCGTCTTGAGCCGGACAGGCCGCTCCGCGTTTCGCAAGCGCTGCCGACTTCACCACGGCGCGCGCGGCCATTGTATAATATAGAACTATATCGTATACAATAAAGACATTGTGTATCCAAAAAGGCGGCAAATATGCGTAATGTCGGATCTAATGTTTTGATTTGTTTGGCGTTTCTCTCCCTCTCACCAGCGTGTCCCCTGTCTGCGCAAAGTAAGTCCGATACGCTGGACAGGATCGCAAGCAGCGGCGTCCTCACCCTTGGCCACCGCGATACGTCGATCCCATTCTCGTATTTCGACGACGCGCAACATGTGGTCGGCTTCTCGGTCGATCTCTGCTCGCGCATCGTCGACCGGATTAAGACCCTGACCAATCGACCCGATCTTCAGGTCAAGTATCTGCCAGTGACATCAGCAACGCGAATTCCGCTGCTCGCCAACGGCACCGTCGATATCGAGTGCGGGTCCACGACGAACACGGCCGAGCGGCAGACGCAGGTGGCATTTTCGTCGACAACCTATTTGACGACCAGCAACTTCGTCTCGAAGAAATCGGCGGGTATCGGTCGCTTCGACGATCTCAAGGGACGCACCGTCGTCTCGACTGCCGGTACCACAAGCCTGCGGTTGCTCAACGAACTCAACGTCCGAAACAACCTCGGTATGACCATCGTTCCGGCGAAGGATCACGCAGAGGCTTTCCTGATGGTTTCGACCGATCGTGCGTCTGCCTTCGTGATGGATGACGTCTTGCTTGCCGGTTTGATCGCCAACTCGCATGATCCATCGCTCTATCAGATTTCGAAAGATTTTCTCTCGGTGGAGCCGTACGCGATCATGATGCGGCGCGACGATCCCGGCTTCAAGCAGTTGGTGGATGCCACGCTTGGTGATCTCTTCAGCTCCGGTGATTTTGAGCGCATCTACCGCAAATGGTTCGAGACGCCGATCCCGCCGCGCAATATCAATCTCAACCTTCCGATGAGCGCAGCACTGAAGAAGGTCGTTCAGCGCCCGAGCGACTCGGCCGATCCGGCATCTTATCAATAGGTGTTCAGTTCGTTTGAGCAGGTTCGGAGGTTCTCTTGCGCAATTCGTGGGCTGATTTTATACGGGGACGGTCGCGATTGTGCGGCAACGAGGGCGATTGGCTGTCACGCCTGTCATGAAAACCCGAACCTCACCCAAGAAAGGTCTGCGTCCAGGCACCCCGCCGGACAAGCCGAGCACCGCTACGAGCGATGGCCGCGTAGCGTCCACACCGGATTTGGTGAGGGATGCGCTGCGCAAGGCCATCTTCAGCGGCGAACTGGCTGCCGGCATGCAGCTGCGCCAGGATGAACTCGCCAGCCGTTTCGGGACAAGCCGTATCCCGGTTCGCGAAGCTCTTCGACAGTTGGAAAGCGAAGGCCTCGTTACGTTGCACCCGAATCGGGGCGCCGCGGTATCGTCGGTCTCGCTGGAAGACGTGCTGGAGCTGCTGGAGATCCGGATCGGTCTGGAATGCCGCGCGCTCAAGCTTGCCATTCCGAACATGGTCGATGCCGATCTCGATTCCGCTGCTGAGATTCTCGGTGGCTATGACAACGAGCCGGAACCCCAGAAATGGGGCGAGATGAACTGGCGGTTTCACGAAACGCTGTACGTTCCCTGCAATCGCCCGAAGCTGCTATCGATGATCGAATTAAACTATGGGCATGTCAGCCGCTTCGTCAGGCTGCAGGTCTCGTTGGCGGCGGGCAAGCAGCAGCCGAACCGCGAGCATTGGGCC
>NZ_JBFULT010000908.1:0-1788 GCF_054049755.1 Bradyrhizobium sp. P5_C11_2 | reverse complement strand
TGCCCATGTCCTCGACCGCTTTGATGACGCGGCCGATTTCATTATCGGTATAGGCGGCGTAAGCGGCAAACACCTCCGCCTCCCGCGCGTACAGCTTCTTTTGGATCAATGAGAGCGAGTCCCACTTCGGCAAGGTATCAGGCCAGGCAGTGAGTTGGGTATTCGCCGGGATGACCCCGAGTCGCTTCTGGTTGGCGAAGATCTGCTCGCGCAGCTTCTCCCAGCCCATGTCGAACTTGCCCTTGAACTTGTCGGTCCATTCCTTCTTCGGCTGATGCGGCGAATGCGTGCCGCCGGGCACGTAGTAGAGGAAGAACGGCTTGTCGGGTGCGGCCGCGTTCAGGCTGTTCATGTAGTTGATGGCTTCGTCCGCCATATCGGTGGTGAGGTTGTAGCCGGACTTGCCGATCCACGGAAAAATCTGGGTCGTGTTTTTATAAAGATAAGGCGTCCACTGGTCGGTCTCGCCGCCCATGAACCCGTAGAAGTATTGAAATCCCATTCCGACCGGCCACTGGTCGAATGGACCAGCCGCGCTGTACAGATAGGTCGGGGTGTTATGGTTCTTGCCGAACCATGAGGTGGCAAATCCGTTGTCCCGCAGAATAGTCCCGATCGTCGCGCTCTCCGGGCCAATGACGGAATCGTAGCCGGGGTAGCCGGTGGACAGTTCACCGATGACGCCGAATCCGACCGAATGGTGGTTGCGGCCGGTGATCAGCGCTGCGCGCGTCGGCGAGCAAAGCGCCGTCGAGTGAAACTGCGTGTAGCGCAGACCCGTCTCGGCAATGCGATCCATGTTCGGGGTTGGGATGACTCCACCGAAGGTGCCAGTCACGCCATAACCTTGATCATCAGTCATGATCAGCAGCACGTTTGGTGCGCCCTTGGGCGGCACGACGGACGGTGGCCAGTAGGGCTTGGAGTCTTTCGCGGTTTCCTTGATATCGCCGCCGAACTTTGGAGGCTCCGGCGGAAGCTGCTTGCCATCAAGTGTCATCGTGGCGCTGGGCGTACCCGGCGTGCCCGTGATTTGCTGGGCCCAAGCGCCCGGCGCAAGTGACATGCAGAGGAGAATACCTGACGATGATAGGAAACTCGCAATCTTGGTCACGATGTTCTCCTGTGATGGCCRCCACGAAATAGAATTTCACCCTCAAGTAGAGGATGGCTCACCGCAAGCACCTCATGGAACGCCCCTCGTCGTGCTTGATGTAGATCAAGGAATGTCCGATCGGGGTCATTCGCGACCGGGTCGAGCCAACAGCAAGCCCGGCTAAGTCCGCTATGCCCCGAAAGCGGAAGCAAATTCAGAGCATTAGCGGCACGGCCACGGGCGTTGTCGGTTGCTGGCGCTGCCCGAGACGTGATTCAAGGTCCGAAACCGGAGCCTCGAATCATGCGCTACGAACTCAGCGATTACGAATGGACCGCAATCGCGGATTGGATTAGGGAGCTTGTCCGCCAGCAAGGCGCGTGGGCCAATATTCCGCCGAAACGCAATCGCAAAGACCCAATCTGCTTCAGCCCGTTTCTATATTGCGCGCGCAACTTGATCGAACGGTTCTTCAACAAGATCAAGCAATGTCGGCGTGTCGCGACCCGATATGACAAGCTCGCAGCCAACTATCTGGCGTTCGTCAAACTCGCATCAATCCGAATTTGGCTGCATGCCAATGAGTCCGCGCCCTAGGCGCTCCTTCCCGGATGGCCGCGCGCCCTTCTCCAGTGAGCTAACCTCGCCCCGCAAGCGGGGGCGAGGTGCTGAGGCTCAGGAACCCTCGAACT
>NZ_JBFULT010000907.1:0-1797 GCF_054049755.1 Bradyrhizobium sp. P5_C11_2 | reverse complement strand
GACCAAGATTGTCCCAGACGCCTGCGAGAATGCTCTCGATCTCTGCAGGCGATTTCTCCGGAAATGCGGCGGTTAGATTGGCTCGACCGATCTTTTGCTCTCGCATCATGGGCCCGATTGAGCGAGTGATCCGAGCGAACAAGTTGGCGGTCTTGGTCGGATCGAAATGGCGAGCGGTACGCAGTATTCCGATCATCAACGCGCCCACCGCCGCTCGGCCCAGGGCTTTGGTCACGTCGCGAAATTGGGACCTAGTCCGCATAGCAACGACAATCTTGGCTTACACTTTTGGCTTTCCACGGGCTTCAGCGCGCGTCCTCATACCACCGATACGCGATGCAACTGCCCTATTTTGTTAACGAATTGCTTCTCTCAAAGCCTTTGAAGAGGGAGCGGGAGCCGTCCGAATGCCCGCCAGTTGGGCTCTGTTTGCCTCCTTTAACTTACACCTTCGGGGGTAAGGGAGCTGACTGTAAATCAGCCGCCTCATGGCTTCGCAGGTTCGAGTCCTGCCTCCCCCACCAACTATCTTATTGATTTGTAATTGAGTTCTGTCATGGCCTAGTTCGTTTCATCGACGGGCGGCGTCAGCCGATCAGTGGGCTTGGAAGTGGCCTTCACGCGTTCGCGCAGGCGCTGGAACGTCACGTAGAGCATCGGGACCAGGAAGATTCCGATCGAGCTCGCCGCCAGCATGCCCGCAAACACGGCCGTGCCGACGGCCCTGCGGCTGAGCTCGGCGGCGCCGGTTGCCATCACGAGCGGCAAAAGACCGAGGATGAAGGCGACTGACGTCATCATGACCGCGCGGAAGCGCATGTGGGCGCCCTGGATCGCGGCCTCGTTGAGCGCCGTGCCCGCCTCACGTTGCTCCTTCGCGAATTCGACGATCAGGATGCCGTTCTTGGCGGCGAGTGCGATCAGGACCACGAGCCCGATCTGGCCGTAGAGGTCGAGGTTGAGGCCGGCGATCTTGATGCCGACATAGGAGCCGAGCACGCCGACGACGACGGACAGCAGCACCGGGATCGGGATCACCGTGCTCTCGTAAAGCGCGACCAGGAATAGATAGGCGAACAACACGGCGAGCATGAGCACGATGCCGGTCTGGCCGGCGGCTTGTTGCTCCTGATAGGCGGTGCCGGTCCACGCGAAACTGTAGCCCGCAGGCAGCACGGCGCCGGAGATCTTCGCCATGGTGGCAATCGCCGTGCCCGAGGAGACGCCCGGCGCCGGGCTGCCGTTGACCGTCACCGAGCGATAATTGTTGTAGCGGGTGATCACCTGAGGTCCGGTGACGATCTTGATGCCGGCCAGCGACCGCAGCGGCACCATCTCGCCCGTATTGTTGCGCACGTAGATCCGCCAGATGTCCGAAATGTCGGCGCGATCAAACGCTTCGCCCTGAACGTTGACCTGCCAGGTGCGGCCGAACAGGTTGAAGTTGTTGACGTAGATACCACCGAGCGTCGCCTGCAGGGCGGTGAAGATGTCGTTGATGGCGACGCCGAGCGCCTGTGCCTTGCGCCGGTCGATGTCGAGATACAGCGACGGATTGGTCGCGGTGAAGGTCGAAAATACGCGGGTGAGCTGCGGATCGGCGTTGGCGGCGCTGATCAGCGCACCCGTCACGCTGGCGATCGCGGCCGGGCTTTGCCCTTCCAGCGCCTGAAGCTGGTATTCGAATCCGCCGCCGGTCGAGAGCCCGATGATCGGCGGCAGGTTGAATGGCAGCACGTTGGCCTGCCGGAGCTGCGCACCGGCCGCGAACGTGCGTCCGATCAAGGCCTGGGCCGA
>NZ_JBFULT010000906.1:0-1813 GCF_054049755.1 Bradyrhizobium sp. P5_C11_2 | reverse complement strand
CTCGCGGAAGGCGCGCTCGAGCTCGTCCAGCGACACCTCGCCCGGACGCAGCGGGCGTTCCAGGGTCTGGTCGATCAGCGAGCCCTGGGTCATGTCCTTGGCGGGTGCGGCCTTGGCTTCGACGGGAGCCGGCGCGTCCGGCACCAGCGGCGGCGCTTCGGCAACGGGAGCAGCAGCCCCGGCAGCCATCGCCGCCATGCCCTGCTCGACCATCGCTTCCAGCTTGTCGATCAGGTCGCGGTCGGTGCCCTCGGGCTCGGCTTCGGTCGCCTCSAGSCCRGCCAGGATYTCCTTGATGCGGTCGATCGACGACAGGATCACCGTCACCGCCTGCCCGGTCACCGGCATGCCGTCACGGAACTTGCCCATCAGCGTCTCGCCGGCATGCGCCAGCGCTTCCAGCCGCGGCAATCCCAAAAAGCCGCACGTGCCCTTGATGGTGTGGACCAGGCGGAAGATGTTATCCAGGATCTTGGCGTTGTTCGGCTCCTGCTCGAACTTCACCAGCTGATTGTCGACGGTGTCCAGGCTCTCGCTKGTCTCCGTCAAAAACTCCCGCAACAGATCATCCATGCGATACGCCTTACTAACCTGGACTTCGCGGCCGATGTTTCGGCCCTTGATCTCGTCGGCCGTGACGGCCATTCGCGACCGGCATCTTTGCCAAGCGGAGGGGACCGTGCGCGACGCCCGCACGTCCTTCGAATTCGACGGACGCCCTCGCCTAAATCGTTAGACATCCCATTTCACGGTCACGTTAATTTCAGCCTCCGTGCTAATACGGAGATTGAAGACAAGTTTGCCCTTTGACGGCCGGCGCGAGCGTCTTTCGGCAAAACCGCGTCTCCGCTGCCGGCGTGATCGTGCTCTGGGTAAACGCGCCGCTAACGGCGATCCGAGGCGTCCGGAAAAGCCGCCGCCGTGCAAGGCCATGCGCGCATGGCGCACGGGCCGGATGGCTCCGCCGCCATTCGGCGCCATCGGTGCCGACCACATCGGACAGGGCGCAGGCCGCGCGCATGATCTGCAGGCGAGGTAAACGAAGCCTTACCGGAGGCCCGCCGCCAACGGCGAGATGCTAACCGAGGCGGGCCGCGGAAACCGCGTCGTTGTAGTCCGAAAGGCATTCGTTGATGGTGGCAAGCAGTGCCGCCGGTGTGAACGGCTTGCGCAGGCAGCGCGCCGCACCGAGCTCCAGCGCCATCCGGAGGAAGTCGGGGGCGGGCGAATTCAGATTTGCGAAAGCGTAGCCCGACATGGCGATCAGCGGAATGGCGGGCGCGCGCTCGTGGAAGATCCGGATCGATTCGAATCCGCGCATATGCGGCATGAATATATCGATGATCATCAGATCGAACTGTTCGTTCCCGAGCGCGCGAAGTCCGGCTTCACYGCCATCGGCAATCGTCACGCGAAACTTGTTCCTCTGCAGATAGACCTCGATGGCCATGCACACCATCGGGTCGTCGTCGACGACGAGAATATGGCGCAGATTTTCCGGCCCCGTTTGAGCTTCCCGTTTCGGCGATTCAATAATTGAACAGTGGGGCACGCCTTGCTCCTCTGGCTTGGATCGAAATGGCGATGACTGCAAATGCCCCTGGCGGAGAGCGGAAGGCGGCCGCGAAATCTGCGACCATGGATCACCATCGGGGAGAGCGATCGTCGAGGGCAGAAGATCGGCGAGCGGACGAGGCCGCGCGGGTCGACATGCGTTCCATGGCGCCACGGATGCGATGCTTCCGGCTCATGCAGGCCCCCTTTGCCGCATTTTCCTGCCTCGCCCATCCGCAGGACTGGCGCGCCTGGGTGT
>NZ_JBFULT010000905.1:0-1815 GCF_054049755.1 Bradyrhizobium sp. P5_C11_2 | reverse complement strand
GCTGAGTACAATGGGTACGAACATCGCGATCGCGGTTCTCGTCGCCGCGATGATCCGGCTGGTCGGTTATGGGCCGTTCCTGCTCGTACATCTGCCGATCATGGTTCTGGCGGYGTCGATCGGTGTCTGGCTGTTCTACGTCCAGCATCAGTTCGAGGACACCTACTGGTCCCATGACGAAAACTGGAGTTTTCACGAAGCTGCGCTGCACGGCAGTTCCCATTACCACCTGCCGGGCGTCTTGCGATGGTTCACCGCAAATATCGGCGTCCACCACATCCATCATTTGTCCAGTCGAATTCCTTGCTATCGATTGCCGGACGTGTTGCGGGACCATCCGCAGCTCGCTGGCGTTGGACGAATTACTCTGCTGCAGAGTTTGCGGTCTGTGCGGCTGGCTTTGTGGGATGAGGAGCGGCTGCGGCTCGTCTCCTTTGGCGAGGCAGCCTTGACCTCAACCGCCTCGCCGGTGTCGTCGTGCGGCGGCCTGGTTCACGCCGCCGCGGCGTGGCTGCTGAATGTCGTGAATGTGCGCGCCCCTTAGTGAGGCTTGTGGCTAGTTTTTAATCCTAAGGCGCTAATCGTTCAGCTGCTTTCTTCAACCAAAGCTTGTCGGTCCAAAAAAATGTATGCTGGTTTCGGGCCGCATCGTTGGCGGGCTTCGAAGCAAAGCGCTGTGGATCGAAAGATGAGATGGCCTCGGTGGTATCCAACGCGAGCTGACATTGTGGGCATCGTGTTCGCGCTGCTCCTGGCGTRTGCTGTCGTCTTTGTTTCCGTGCGATTTCCCTTCTTCCATCAAGCCACCGGCTTCGGACCCGATTGGGATTGCAAAGTCATGCCCAAGGGAGACCCCGTCTGCACCAGAAAGCTGGCGCGGTGAACAGTCGTTAATGCGGCGTCTGGGGCGATGTGTGACCTGGACTGTGACCTCCAAGTCGCTCGGCTCCAGCGCGGGGGCAAAAAACCGGGGGATGCGGCACCGCCAAGGCGGACATTCTGCCGCAGCGTTCGTCGCCAGCCCCGGGCGCGGGCTACCCTTTCTCCAGCGCAAGCTGTCGTATATGAGAGATTTGCCGCCGGAACGGGCCGAATATCGCCACATACGGAACGTAGGGCGGCTGCGATTTCTTAATCCAGAGATCGCAAACTGAGCAACCTGACACCTGATCGACCCAAGCGGACTGGCATTTCGACCGAGGRTGGCATGAAAAACCGACTGACGACGGCGCAATCCACCTTGGCGATGCGGCGTTGGGCGCCTCCCGGGATCATCGCGCTCGCGACCGCGGCGGTCTTTGCGGCGGTGACCCCGGCCACCGCGGCGAAGCAGGCGCGCCAGCCGGCCGAGGCCGTGGCGCCGCGCGAGGCCGGCGAGCCGATCATGGCGATCGTGTCGATCAAGAGCCAGCAGGTTACCTTCTACGACGCCGACGGCTGGATCCTGCGTGCCCCGGTCTCGACCGGCACCACCGGACGCGAGACGCCGGCCGGCGTCTTCGCCATCGTCGAGAAGGACAAGGACCACCACTCGACCATGTATGACGATGCCTGGATGCCGAACATGCAGCGCATCACCTGGAACGGCATCGCGCTGCATGGCGGGCCGCTGCCCGGCTACGCGGCCTCGCACGGCTGCGTGCGGATGCCGTTCGGCTTCGCGGAGKGCCTGTTCGACAAGACCAACATCGGCATGCGCGTGATCATCTCGCCGAACGACGCGGCCCCGGTCGATTTCTCTCATCCCGCGCTGTTCATGCCGAAGCGGGAGGCCATCGAGGCGGCGCCGCACCGTGTCGACAAGCTCTCCGGCGA
>NZ_JBFULT010000904.1:0-1822 GCF_054049755.1 Bradyrhizobium sp. P5_C11_2 | reverse complement strand
TATCTCGAAGCGAAGTTCGGCGACGACTACCGCCGCTACAAGGCCGAGGTTCGCCGCTGGCTCTGACTATTGCGCCGCTGCCGTCTGCGTGGCCGCCCGTCAGCCAGCTTTCCCAACGGATCGCCGTCGTTACCCGGAGCAGCTTTCAGTATCTGGAAAGTATCCATCCGTCTTGCAGAGCCGTCGGCCATCCAACAACAGGGTGCATCAATGGTCTACAGTCTAATTGTCAAAAAAGAGATCCGCAGGAGCTTCGATCATGTCAACAACCAGCGTTGGGATGATGCTGCAAAGGGCCTAACACCAAACGCGTATCACTGGGTTGCCGGAGATCATGCGTTGGGGGGTGAGCGACATGGAAAGCAATCGGTGAAGCAGTGGTTCGAGCGCATGGGCCGTGTTTTCCCGAAGCTTCACATAGATATTGAGCAGGTCGAGGTGACGGGTTGGCCATGGAATACCACAGTGTTCGTCAAGTGGCGGGCCAACGCGAGGCTACTTGACGGCCAAAGCTCGTATGTGAACAGGGGCGTCCACGTCTTCAAGTTGCGATGGGGCAAGGTTTATTCGATTGAGGAATACTTCGACTCGCAGGCTGCAGAACGAAGCCTCGCTATCCAAGCTCGTGCCGGTTTGGATGAAGCTGCGGCTGGACCAATCGTGAGCTAACGCGGATCATTCGTGTGATGCCGCCATCAGCTTATCAGGTCGCCGACTGGAATGGCCAAAGCGGGGAGCGCTGGGTCGCTAACCAGGCCCGGCTCGATGCCATGGCGGCGGTGTTCGGCCAGGCCGCGATCGAAGCCGCCGCACCCGCCACGGGCGAACGCGTGCTGGACATCGGCTGCGGCGCGGGCGCGTCGAGTCTGGCTCTGGCGGCCCGCGTCGGCGCGGGGGGCCAAGTGCTGGGCGTGGACATATCCGAAGCGCTGATCGGCCGAGCGCGCGCGCTTGCGCCGCAGGATACGCCGGTCCAGTTCCGGGTGGCCGACGCTGGCAGCGCCGAGCTGCCCGAGGCCGCGTTCGACATCCTGTTCTCGCGTTTCGGGGTGATGTTCTTCGACGATCCTACGGCGGCGTTCGCTCATATGCGCCGTGCGCTCAAGCCGGGCGGGCGGGTCGCTTTCGTCTGCTGGCGCGGCATGGCCGAGAACGATTGGGTGCGCCTGCCGATGGACGCGATCAAAGGCATCGTCCCGCCGACGGCGCCGCCCGATCCCGAAGCGCCCGGCCCATTCTCGTTCGGCGACCGGGGGCGGGTGGCTCGTATCCTGACGGCGGCCGGCTTCACCGATATCGCTCTCGCGCCCTTCGATGCTTCCATCCCGTTTGGCGAGGGCGCGACGCGGGACGCGGCGATCGACGACGCGGTGAAGATGACGTTCGAGGTCGGCCCGCTGTCGCGCGTGCTCGCTGATCAGCCCGACGACATCCGGGCCCGCGCATCGGCCGCGGTTCGTGCCGCCTTCGCGGGCCGCCCCGGCGAGCGGTCGGTGATGATCGACAGAGCGACGTGGATCGTCACGGCGCGCAATCCGGCAAGCTGACAGGGATTAGCAGGGGAGACGCCCCCTCGATGGAGGGGGCCGTCTTTGGCCGGTCAGCGGGGCCAGATGAGTAGCCCTGACGCGCCTTCGGTTGACCCTGGCGAGCCGGAGTGAATTCGATCGAGCGATCGCCGGCAACATCGTGCGAATACGGCTTTCAACTTCGTCCTGAACCAGGACTATCGCGACTAAGCCGAAGCTGCCGGACCGAGCGCCCGCCGACACAAAAAACGGGGCGAATTCCGCAGCGTCTCGAACGACTTGCAGGATCGAGT
>NZ_JBFULT010000903.1:0-1822 GCF_054049755.1 Bradyrhizobium sp. P5_C11_2 | reverse complement strand
GTACAGGATGGTGCGAGCGGAGAGAAGATCGTGCCGACCGCTCGAGGCAGCATTCGGACTGCCCACGTCGTCGCAACCACAAACGGTTACACCGCCGCCGATGCGACGCCGAGCCTCGCCAGCCGCATCGTGCCGGTCAAGAGCTATCAGATTGCCACCGCGCCGGTGCCGGCCGATCTCTTGGCCGAGCTCATTCCGCAGGCCCGCATGGTGTCCGACACGCGCCGTGATTTGATCTACGCCAGGCCGTCGCCTGACGGGACGCGGCTTCTGTTCGGTTCGCGTCCGGGCATCTTCGACATGCCCGACAAGCTTGCCGCGAAGCGGCTTTATGCGCGCATGCTGGCCGTTTGGCCGCAGCTTGCGGGCGTGAAGATCACTCATGCCTGGAGCGGGCGCGTGGCCATGACCGTCGACAAGATCGCCCATCTCGGCGCCCGCGACGGCGCGGATTTCGCGGCTGGCTGCAACGGCAACGGCGTCGCGCTGATGACCTTTCTTGGGTACCAGACAGCGCGCAAAATTCTCGGTGAGCAGAACATGCCCTCGGCCTTCGACCGCGAGACATTCACAGCCGTGCCCTTTTATTCGGGCAAGCCGTGGTTCGTGCCGCTGTTTGCCGGCTGGTATCGCCTGCGCGATTTTCTCGATCGTCCGGGACGCTGAAATAGCGGCACACGGGTTGTCGATCCGCGATGCGTCGGTCTCTGGGGCCTCATGAGCGGGGCGGAAGCCGATCTCCTGTTTGGCGACATCACGGTCTTCACCGATCCCGAGCGGACCGAACGCCTGGTTGTCCGCTTCAGGGCGGCAAGAAACGTCTGATCCGCATGCCTTCCATTCGCTCGTCTTGAAGGAGGACAATTTGTCCAGAATAATTCCCGACCTCGTCGTCACGCCGCAGGAACTGCCCGCGAAGGTGGACGTCGTCATCATCGGTGGCGGCATCATTGGCGTATCGACAGCGCTCTCGCTGGTTGAGCGCGGCGTCAGCGTTGCCTTATGCGAGAAGGGATTGATCGGGGCGGAGCAGTCGTCGCGAAACTGGGGCTGGGTGCGCCAGATGGGGCGCGACCCGGCCGAGTTGCCGCTTGCCATCGAGAGTCTTCGGCTCTGGCGTGGCATGAACGCGCGCATCGACGGCGAAACAGGTTTTGGTCAGGGCGGCATCGCCTATCTCTGCGACACCGATGCCGACGTTGCGATGCATGAAGCGTGGTTGAAGCACGCCACTTCGCTTGGTCTCGATTCCCACCTTGTGAGTGGCGAGGCGCTAGAGACCCTCATTCCCGGTGCGACGAAGCCGTTTCGCGCCGCGCTGCATACGCCGAGCGATGGCAAGGCCGAGCCGTTCATTGCAGCTTCGGCGATCGCGCGAGGAGCGGCCGCCAAGGGCGCGCATATCCTCACCAATTGTGCGGTCCGTTCCATCGAGCGATCGGCGGGCCGGGTCAGCGGCTGCGTGACCGAGCGCGGTGAGATCCGCTGTTCGTCCGTGGTTCTGGCGGGAGGAGCCTGGTCGCGCCTCTTCGCCGGCAATCTGGGCATCGATCTTCCTGTCCTGAAGATCCTTGGCAGCGTTGTCCGCCTGTCCTCGGTCGACGGCGTTCCGAATTTTCCAGTCGGTGCAGGCAACTTCGCTTTCCGTCGCCGCCTGGACGGCGGCTTTACCGTCGCCCAACGCAACGCCAACATCGCCCCGATCACGCCGGACAGCTTCCGTTTGTTCTGCGACTATACGCCGACGCTGATCAAGAGCTGGAATGAACTGACGCTTCGCATCGGCGGCCAGTTCTTTCGTGAGTTGTCGATGGCTCGACGC
>NZ_JBFULT010000902.1:0-1833 GCF_054049755.1 Bradyrhizobium sp. P5_C11_2 | reverse complement strand
CATGTCGGACTCGTTGATCGCCTTCCAGCCGGCGATCGAGGAGCCGTCGAACATCGTCCCTTCGGCGAAAATGTCGTCATCGATCATGCCGACGTCGAACGTCACGTGCTGCCACTTGCCGCGCGGATCGGTGAAGCGCAGGTCGACGTATTTGACGTCGTTGTCCTTGATCGATTTCAGGACGTCTTTGGCGGTCTTCATGCATACCCCTTTTGGCTCTGCGGGTCGGTTTCCAGATGAGCAAAATTATTCTCGCTTTTCGGCGAGTTTTGCGCGACCGCACAAACGAAATCAGGCCGCCGAAGCAGCCTTATTTCCTGTCAGAGTGTCGCAAAATGCGGGATAGCACCCGGCTCAGATAGCGTCCAGCCCGGATTCGCCGGTCCGGATGCGGATCGCCTCTTCGATGTTGGAGACGAAAATCTTGCCGTCGCCGATGCGGCCGGTCTGTGCGGCCCGCCGGATCGCGTCGATGGCACGCTCGACCAGATCGTCGCCGATCACGATCTCGATCTTCACCTTGGGCAGGAAATCCACGATGTATTCTGCGCCGCGGTACAGCTCGGCATGGCCCTTCTGGCGGCCGAAACCCTTGGCCTCCGTCACGGTGATGCCCTGAAGGCCGACTTCCTGAAGCGCTTCCTTCACCTCGTCGAGCTTGAACGGCTTGATGATGGCTTCGATTTTCTTCACTGCGCGCCTCCCGGCCTTTCGATCAAATAGCAACGTCTTCGTCAGGATGCGCTTTTATCACGCACGAACTTGTCTTCGCTGTACCGGGATGCCTGACCAACCCGGCGGCGGCCGGCCACACCCTCATGAAATGCCAGTGAGCACGACGAACCGAAGTGGCTTCCTCGAAAGCAGGGTCTATGCCAAGTTGCAAATACCCTGATTATTGGAGCGTTATCAGCCTATTAACGAGCATCTCTGATAGGTGGTGCCGACCGGCCCAAAATACCGAAGACTACGAAATAGGCAAACGGTCAATGTGTGTGCAGGTATCTCTTCCGTGTATGGGATCGGCATGGAAGATGCCTCTCGAACAGGCGTTTGTACCAGGGAAGTGGCATGGAAGTACTGACCAACGCTGAAATGCAGCGGGCCGACCAGCTCAGCATCGCGGCCGGCACGCCCGGCTTCAAGCTGATGCTGAGCGCCGGGCAGGCGGTCGCTGAGGCCGCCAACGCGCTGGTGGAGGAGGGCCCGATCCTGATCGTGGCCGGTCCGGGCAACAATGGCGGCGACGGTTTTGTCGCAGCCGCCGAACTCGCCGCCCAGGGCCGCGAGGTGTCGGTGATCCTGATGTGCGAGCGCGATCAGCTCCAGGGCGATGCCGCCTCCGCGGCGCGCGGCTGGAAGCATCCGGTGCTCCCGTTCAATCCGCAGGCGATCGGGAGGCCGGCGCTGATCATCGACGCATTGTTCGGCGCGGGCTTGAGCCGGCCCGTCGACGGCGAGGCGCGCGAGATGATCGCGGCGATCAACGCCAACGGCGCGCCGGTGCTCGCCGTCGACCTGCCGAGCGGGATCAACGGCACCAGCGCAGCCGTGATGGGCGTGGCGGTGAACGCCACCGAGACCGTCACCTTCTTCCGCAAGAAGCCGGCGCATCTGCTGCTGCCGGGGCGGGTGCATTGCGGCGCCGTCCGCGTCGCCGACATCGGCATTGACGCCCAGGTGCTGGACGAGATCGGGCCGCGGATCTTCGAGAACGATCCGGATTTCTGGAGCGCAGCCTTTCCGGTGCCCCGGATCGACGGCCATAAATACGCGCGAGGCCACGTGCTGGCCGTCTCGGGCGACGCGGCTGCCACCGGCGCGGCGCGGCTC
>NZ_JBFULT010000901.1:0-1847 GCF_054049755.1 Bradyrhizobium sp. P5_C11_2 | reverse complement strand
GCCCCATGTTTCTGGTGCTGGAATCGTTCGCGAAATCGCCGTAGTCTGCGGCCATTCCAGTCGTGGGTTAGCAAGGTGATGATAATGCGGAATCTGTTTTCCGGCTTTCGGCTGCTCTCGCTCCTCGCGCTTGGTCTGTCGCTCGGCGCGGTGAGCCCGGCTGCCGCGCAGGTCCCGGCTGCGGTGCCGGCCCAGCCGACTGCCGCAGGCCTTTGGCAGAAGGTCGAAGATGGCAAGACGGTGGGATGGTTCCTCTTCATCGACCATAGCGGCGTGTTCGAAGGCGTCATCGCCAAGACCTTTCCGCGTCCCGGCGACGACCCGAACGAGGTCTGCTCGAAATGCACGGACGATCGCAAGAACGCGCCTGTGCTCGGCCTCTCCTTCATCCGCGACATGAAGCGCGACGGTTTGAAATATGACGGCGGCAACGTCGTCAATCCGCGCGACGGCAACATCTGGAAGGCCAAGATGTCGGTGAGCCCCGACGGGCAGACGCTGACGATGCGCGGCTTCCTCGGCATCTCCCTGTTCGGCAAGGACGAGACCTGGACGCGCCTGCCGGACGCGAACCTCGCGCAGGTCGACCCCGGCATCATTGCCAAATACCTGCCCGCGCAGGCCGCCGCGACCAAGCCGCCCGCGCCCGCGGCGAAGAAGGGCGGTGCGATGATGGCGCCGGCGCCGAAGCAGTAAGGTTGCTTCCGTATTCTTTTGTAGCCCGCATGAGCGAAGCGATATGCGGGACCACTTGTCCCGGGTATCGCTGCGCTCACCCGGGCTACGGAATCGTCAATACGTCCGCGCCTTCTTGCAAGGCGAATAGAAGGTGCCGTTGCCGGCGACAACCCGTTCCAGGCATTGCCTCGGATCGGTGATCTCGCCGTCGACCTGAAAATAATAGGCCMGCGCGCCCAGGTTCAGGACATATTGTCCCGGCGCAAGTTCGAGTTCTGCATCTCCGGCGTGAAGCTCATACATGTCGGCTGTCGCCGGAATCGGCGCCGCCCGGAACGGGTAGGAGACGTTGCGGATGACCGCGACATCGTCTCCGCCACTCAGCGTCTTGCCTGCGGCGTCTGTCGAAAACTCCCTGACGATTTTCGCCACCAGCCGGACTTCGACGCGCTCCGGGATGGCGTTCACCGCTTCGCGGCGGAAGACAATGAATTTGACGCGACCGTTGGGCAGATGCGGCCGATCGGGCTTCTTGAATTCCGGTGAAATCGCGATCCGCATGTCCGGCGCCATGACGCTGATCGCATTCAACTCGGCGAGCGAACGATCATCAACGATGGCATAGATGCCGTAGTCGCTCGGAAGCACCCGCGTCGGTTTCGGGGGCGGCGCCACCGCGGTGACCATTTCCGGCTTGGTGACCGTGATCGTGTTCTCCGGCTTGGGCGGGACCTGCGCGATCTCCTGGGGTTGCGACGACATCAGCCGGCGCAGCGAGGCAATGTTGTCTCGCTGCGAGACGACGAGAACGACGGCGCCGGCGGCAAGCAGGATGGCCGCCGTGCGCTTGATCACCGGCCAGAGCGGGCCCGAGATTGTCGGCAGCTTGCTGCGGGATATCTCGATTCCCGGTCGTAGGACGGTCGCGTCGCCGGACAGGAGTTTGCCGCCTGTTTCAGTCGCCTTGGACGAATTGAGCTGGTGTTGCGGCAAACGCTCCAGCGGCGCCTGTTCGCGCGAGAACTTCTCGACCTCCTCGATTGCGACCTCGAGAGCCCGCTTCATCTGGTCGATGTTCTTGGCGTCGGCGTAGGTGAACTGCTCCAGCAGCTTGTAGCGGGCAAGGTCGTAGACGATCTGCCGTCTGAATTCCGCGTCGTCCTTCACCG
>NZ_JBFULT010000900.1:0-1849 GCF_054049755.1 Bradyrhizobium sp. P5_C11_2 | reverse complement strand
GGTGTGCACTGCGGTTCARCTCGCGCACCTCGACGGTAGTGCATTGCGAATCAATCAGGCCTGACACGGACATCGCAGACCGTGAGGCTAGCATCAGATACGCGTTCTATTTGGATTTTTTTGGGGCACGCTTTTTCGGTCCAGTTCCGGCATCGTCCCCACGGCAGGGCCAAGCATCCCTGAAAGCTTCAATAGCGACGGTGATCCCCGGTTCACTCACTCGATCCGGATTGTTATCAAGATACTGCAGAAAAACCTTCGCACTTTGCAAAGGGCTGCCTTGCGCGGGGGGGCATGCACGCACGTCAGCGGGCAGATTTGGTGCAAAGAGCATCGCGGTTTCGATCATCCCCTCACATGCGCCTGCGGATCGAGCTTCGTCCTGATTGCGAAGCGAATTCTTGACAAGCAGCTCGCAAGACTTTTGCGCGTCGGTTCCCTTATCAACAACCGTGGCATCGGCCTTCCCGATGATCGCTAGGATAAGGCCGGCAACAATCATATGGACCCGCATCCGCGTCCCCCGAATACCGGCGCGATAGCTTGAAGGCATTGAGTATGCCGCAATAGAGCGGCCGCCCGCGCCGTTCCAGGCGGCTCAGACGGCTTAGCTCAAAAAAAGCGCCTGATCCATCGCGCTCGAGTAAGAGCGACGTGAACTCAGCTCTTCCATTTTCGCAAAGCCGAAAGGGCGCTTGTGGACTTGAAAAATACGCAGCTTACGCGCCGTGACGGCCGCAAAGGTCGGCTGTACCCGATCATGATCACGGATCAACATAGGCCACGATCAAGTGTACCGATGGTATCGATCTCGATCCGGCGCGGAAGGCATCTATCATCCTGCCGTGTACGCGAGGTGCATTGATCGATTGATGCCGATGCTCGGCCTCGACGCAGCGTCATTGTCTGTCCGGTGATCTTCGTCTCAAGGTGCGAGCGCTGAAGACTGAGCATCGCGTCGCTGCGGCCTTAAGCGAACGATACGATTCGCGAACTGCGCCAAGCAGGACTTCGTCCTTGGAACGGTACTCACTATGAGCTCAGCCAACAATACCAGGAGGAGGTGGAGCGGCCTTGGGCGCAGCACCGCGGACACTCCCCCGATCTCGCAGCCTGTTCATCAACCAAGTGAGACCGCTCACGTATCCAGACGAGAGGGAAACCTGGATGAACTCAATCCGAGGATTTTAGCCTCGACCTGGTTCCAGCTGCACCGTTTTTCGCCCCCCGTTCAGGTCTCTGAGTTTGTTGACGTATTCCTCAGGCTTTAGCAGATGAAACGGAGCGTTGAGGCCCATAAAAGTCGCTATGCGGCCGATGAAAGCAGTGCAGTTGGTCGTTGCTGCATTCCAGAGCGGCGAAGACTCCTGCTGGCGCTTGATATAAGCAAAGACCTTCTTGGCGTCTGCCTCAGACAAATAGACGCGATAGCTGGCCGTCAGATATTGCTCGTCAAGATCACCGTAGGTCGCCCCCGTCTCAGAAGGGACAAACATGATGTGTCCCAGGATATAGGGCACCTCGTCGCCGGCCGGAGCCAGACCAGCGACCTCGACCTGCTTTTCGCCCGTCTTTCCGTACCAGACGAATGCATGACCGTACGTTGCCGCCGTGCGGGCGCGAAAATCAACGTAGTAGGGACCCGTGGCGGCAGCTCTTCGAGCTGGCTTTACATCGGATATCGCCGGCGTAGCAGCAGCCATGCTCGCCGCATGCTTCGTCGCCGAACTGGGGAAAGCGTCCCGTTGCTGCTGGTCGGTACGCGCCACGAGTGGTTGCGCGCTACTGATCCCGGCCCCCAAGCCTACAAAGGCCGCCAGCATGGCGGCCTTTGCAAGAAGCTCTAGAC
>NZ_JBFULT010000899.1:0-1859 GCF_054049755.1 Bradyrhizobium sp. P5_C11_2 | reverse complement strand
CCGCTGCACTGTCACCGTAATTTCAAACAAACGCGAAAGACCTCAAGAGCGAGGAAGGGCATGCCCTCCTGATCCCTGATGACGGGCCGATGCTGGACAATCGGAGGGAGGGCACCCTCGATTCCGCCGAAGTCGGTTGTGGGCAAATTAGCTTTTTGCACCGCAAGCGCATCCCAAAAGCTTTGAGAAGCGCCTTCAGCAACCTACAGTAAGGCTTTGGCTGCTGGGGATTCGATATGGCTACAAGTATCGTCAATCTCGATGCGTTGATACGTCGAGACGACTTCCGAGTTAAGAGCGGCAGTGCGGACTATAGTCGCCGCGATAAGATAGCGATCACGGATATCGAGCCGAAGGCGTTCATGTACTTGGCTCTTCGGAAGCCGGATTTCCAGCGAGAAACGGCGAACTGGTCACCCCAGAAAATTCAAGATTTCGTAAAGACCTTCTTAGAAGGCGACTTGGTCCCTGCGATTATTCTTTGGGCGGCCGGCGAAACCGTTTTCGTGATCGATGGAGCGCACCGTCTTAGCGCGCTTATTGCTTGGGTCCAAAACGATTACGGTGATGGCGATACTTCCAGGGTGTTCTCGAAGAACGACATTCCGCCAGAGCAGATGAAGGCGGCTCGCAAAACCCGTGAGCTGATCGACGGCACGATCGGATCGTATAGCGAACATGTTTATGCTGTAGAGCATCCTGATAGGGCGAAGGTCGAGGTGCTCCAAAGAGCGAGGCGGCTCGCAAGTCTGTCGCTGGACCTCCAATGGATCCGCAATACCGACTCCCAGAAGGCCGAAAACTCCTTCTTCAAGATCAACCAAGCCGCCACTGCTATCGATCCGACCGAACTGAGGATCATTCGGGCTCGAAAGGCCGCGAATGCGATCTCCGCCCGCGTCATCACGCGTAACTCGACGGGGCATGAATACTGGTCTGAATTTGAGGACGATAAGAGAGACGAGATCGAGTCGATAGGAAGGGAGCTTTACAAGCTGCTGTTCCATCCACCCATTGAAACGCCGATCAAGACGCTGGATCTGCCGGTTGCGGGCAGGGGTTACAGCAGCCCAACGCTTCCGTTGATTTTCGAGATGATAAACCTGGCGAACAATCAGCCAGTCCTAGACATGACGAAGAGCAAGAATATCCTCGATCTTCCGCCGCCCCCTGACGGAGATGGCAGTGACACAATCAAGTTTCTCAGGAACACAAGAAAGATTATCAACCGTATTACAGGGCTGCACGCGTCGTCCCTTGGCCTGCATCCTGCCGTGTATTTCTATAGCGCGACGGGGAGGCATCAGCCGACAGCATTTCTCGCGGTTGTCGAGTTAGTCCGGGAGTTCGAAAAGAAAGACGCCTTTCAGACATTCACTAAGGTTCGTGAGCGCTTCGAGCAATTCATTCTCGACAACAAGAGCTTTTCCAATCAAGTGACGGTCAAAATCGGGAGCGGCGCAAAGGGCTTCCAGAGGCTAAAGAACCTCTATGTTCGGGTCTATGAGGGATTGGTTCAGGGAAATGAGTTCCCGGCGATCCTCGAACAACTGCGGGGGGACAAGGAATTTTCGTTTCTTACCCCGGATGAACGGTTGGTAGAAGGGGCCTCCAGCCAATTCAGTCGCGAAACCAAATCAGCCACCTTTCTCAGAGATGCAATCGTTGGAGCCCCGCGATGTCGGATATGCAACGCGCTTCTCCACTTCAATTCCATCCAGATTGATCATGTCGTTCGCAAGGCTGACGGCGGGTTGGGCGTTCTTGAGAACGCACAACTCGCGCATCCATTCTGCAATAGCAGCGTAAAGAACTGAGCACCGCTTTGGGGATTACGGTGACAGTGCACTCAATTGCCG
>NZ_JBFULT010000898.1:0-1861 GCF_054049755.1 Bradyrhizobium sp. P5_C11_2 | reverse complement strand
GCCTATTCGGTGCAGTTCGTGATTAACGGCATCGCGGCCGTCCGGATGAGCCTGTCATAGGGCTGCGACAATCTGTTAATTTATTGATTTTACGGTGGATTTCGTGGTCTGCCGGGGCGCCGGCAAGGCGGAGCGCGATCCGGCCCGCTTTCTCTTGCGCTGCCATATTGCTTTGACGTACTCCCCATCTCACAAACGCCCGTCGCCAGGAAATCGGGATGTCGATGACAGCGGACGAACTCGACAAGAGACAGGCCATCATCGACGCCTGCCGCCGCATGAATGCGCTCGGCATCAACCAGGGCACCTCGGGCAATATCAGCGTTCGGCACAAGGACGGGCTCCTGATCACCCCGACCAGCGTGCCCTATGACGCCATGACACCGGATCAGATCGTGTTCATGGCGATGGACGGCTCGCATGCCACCAACCAGAAGCCGTCGAGCGAGTGGCGCTTCCACCGCGACATCCTGAAGTCGCGCGACGACGTCAGCGCGATCGTGCACGCTCATCCGACCTATTCGACGATCCTGGCGATCATGGGCATGGAGATCCCGCCGGTGCACTACATGATCGCGGCCGCCGGCGGCGACAGCATCCGGTGCGCGCCCTATGCCACCTTCGGAACAGTGGAGCTGTCCGAGCACGCGGTACGGGCGCTGGAGGGGCGTCTCGCCTGCCTGCTCGACCATCACGGCATGATCGCTGTCGGCAAGACGCTGGACAAGGCGATGTGGCTCGCCGTCGAGGTCGAGACGCTGGCGCGGCAGTATCACGGCTGCCTCCAGATCGGAAAACCGCCGCTGCTGTCGAGCGCCGAGATCGAGCGGGTCCGCCAGCGCATGGCCGGCTACGGCATGTCGGACGGGTAGGGCAGGCAGGCGGTGTTCGCGCGGATCAGGCATATCGTCGATCGCAAGGGATCGAACCGCGTCATGGTTCGCCTGCGCGCGCTGCTGCGCAGCAACGAGTTCTACCTGATTCCGCTTGCGCTCGTGATCGGCACGCTTGCCGGCGCCATCGTGACGCTGATGGCCGAGATCGCGCAGATCGCCCACGTCGTGATCTACGGCATTCCCATCGATGTCCGCCTCTCCGCCAACGCCCGCATCAGTCCCTGGGCGGCGCTGATCGCGCCCGCGCTCGGCGGGCTGGCGCTCGGCATCATGGAATGGTCGCGGCGGCGGCTGAAGATCTCGAACGCAGTCGACCCGATCGAGGCCAACGCGCTGCGCGGCGGCAATCTGTCGATGCGCGACAGCATGGTGGTGTCGAGCCAGACGCTGATCTCGAACGGCTGCGGCGCTTCGGTCGGCCTCGAGGCCGGCTATACCCAGATCGGTTCGGGCATCGCCTCGCTGCTCGGCAAGTTCTTCAATCTTCGCCGCACCGATCTCCGTCTGATCGTCGGCTGTGGTGCCGCCGCGGCGATCGCAGCAGCCTTCGGCGCGCCGATTACCGGCGCCTTCTACGCCTGCGAGCTCATCGTCGGTGTCTATTCGGTCGGCAGCGCGGCGCCGATCCTGGCGGCCTCGCTTGCCGGCGCCCTGACTGCGCAATGGCTCGGCGGCGCGCCGTACTCCATCGAAATACCCAAGGTCAGCGCCGTCGGCGTCGAGCAATATCTGGCGTTGATCGGGCTTGCGCTCGTCACCAGCGGCGTCGGCATCGCGGTGATGCGGTCGTCTTCGATGTTCGAGCGCCTGTTTGCCTGGCTGCCGGTCTGGCTGCGCCCGGTGATTGGCGGCCTCATCGTCGGCAGCTTTGCCATCGTCACGCCGCAGGTGCTGGCGGCCGGCCACGGTGCCATGGTGCTCGATCTCTTTCACGACATGACGATCGGCCTGATCGCGGTGATCAT
>NZ_JBFULT010000897.1:0-1867 GCF_054049755.1 Bradyrhizobium sp. P5_C11_2 | reverse complement strand
GTCCCGTCCACTCAGAAAAATAAAAGCAAAGACCAAAAACCATGGGAAACGCCCACGAAATCTACGCGCTCCGCTATGCGACGATGTCGCCGCGCACCCCCAGCATGAACTTCCTGGCGCCGGATCCGCATGACAGCGCGGCGCAGGACCTCGACTATTTCGTCTGGCTGATCCGCGGCGGCGGCCGCGACATCCTGGTCGATACCGGCTTCAATGCCGAGGAGGCGAGCGCACGGGCGCGCAAGCTGACGCTCAATCCGGTCGATGCGCTGGAACGTTTTGGCGTCGCGGCGTCGAGCCTTCGCGACATTATCGTGACGCATCTGCATTACGACCACGCCGGCAATCTCGATCGCTTCCCGAACGCGCGCTTCCATCTTCAGGAGCGCGAGATGGCTTACGCGACCGGGCGCTGCATGTGCAACGGCCTGCTGCGGCATCCGTTCTCGGTCGAGCACGTCACGCAGATGGTGCGTCATGTCTACGGCGAGCGGGTCACGTTCTATTCCGGCGACGGCGAGATCGCGCCGGGCGTGACCGTGCACCGCGTCGGCGGTCATTCGGACGGCTTGCAGGTGGTGAAGGTCGAGACCGCGCGCGGACCCGTGGTGCTCGCCTCCGATGCCGCGCATTACTACGCCAATCTCCAGCGCAGGAGCCCGTTTCCGATCGTCTACAATGTCGGCGACATGGCGGCCGGCTGGGAGACGATCGAGCGCCTCGCCGGCCATCCCGACCGGTTCATTCCCGGCCATGACCCGATCGTGACGGAGATTTATCCGCGTGCCAGCGACAAGGTCGACGTCTGGGCGCTGCATTTGCCGCCGTCGAGATCGTTTGCGAAGTGACGGAATCCGGGGCGTGTACTTCTAAGTCCTAGGCGCGGCTCAGATCGGGCGGGCCTGATGTCCGCTGTGCTCCTGAAAGCAGCGCGCAAACGAGCACCGCCGGAGGTCCTGGTCGGGCCACAAGGCGACATCGCTGGCGCGCCACGCTCGTCGCCGGTGACTCCTAGCCTAGAGTTAGCTGCCTAACCGTGAAGCTGCGCGTTGAGGCCGTCCCAATTTGGCGCGCGCCGGGTTGCCTCAAGGGCGCCGCTTTGGGAATTGCGCCGAAATAGAAGGCCCTTCTGGCCCGAGAGTTCTTTAGCTTTCACGACTCGGCCATCTTCCAGAAGAATGCGGGCACCCGCTGTGACATAGCAGCCTGCTTCGACGACGCAATCATCACCCAATGAAATGCCGATACCTGCGTTCGCTCCGATCAAGCAGCGCTCGCCAACTGTAATCCTTTCTTTCCCTCCGCCGGACAGGGTGCCCATGATCGACGCCCCGCCACCAACGTCGCTGCCACGACCAACAACCACACCTGCGCTTATCCGACCTTCGACCATACAGGGACCAAGCGTGCCTGCATTGAAATTGCAAAAGCCCTCATGCATGACGGTCGTGCCCGGTGCGAGGTAAGCTCCGAGCCTTACACGAGCGGCATCTGCAATTCTCACGTCTGCTGGCGTCACATAATCGGTCATGCGCGGGAACTTGTCGACGGCGGTCACCTCGAACGCGAGGTCGCGCTTTCGTGCCTCCATTCGCGCTTGTGGCACACGAGAGTACTCGCAGGGACCGAGAGTCGTCCAAGCGTTGCTGGGTAACAGGCTGAAAATTCCTTCAAGGTTCAGGCAATTGGGCTGGACGAGCCGGTGGCTCAGCAGATGGAGTCGAAGATACGAGTCGTGCACGCCAGTCGGCGCGGATGCCAGGGACTCAATTTGGGTATGGATTGGAACGATGTCGACGTCGCGAATACTGTCGAATCGCGCATATCCATCTGCCGAACCACCTAACGATCTTACGATCTCCTGCTT
>NZ_JBFULT010000896.1:0-1883 GCF_054049755.1 Bradyrhizobium sp. P5_C11_2 | reverse complement strand
GCCTCGTACTGACGGTCGAGCTGATGGGACGCATTGACGGCATCGACCGTCGTGACGACGGTGTCGAGCCGCAGGAAATGCGAGACCAGCGGATTGTTCAGCAGCAACTGAACGATCGGGGCAGGATCCGCGAGGCCCGTCGTCTCGACCAGAATCCGGCGGAATGGCGGCACCTCGCCGCGGTCGCGACGCACCAGCAGTCCGCGCAGCGTCTCCTCGAGATCGCTGCGGATAGTGCAGCAAATACAACCGCTCGCGAGCACTGCAACCTCGCCATCGACGCGCTCGACCAGCAAATGATCAAGGCTGATCTCGCCATATTCGTTGATGACGACCGCACTGTCCTTCATGGCGTCGTCGCGCAGCAGGCGATTGAGCAGCGTGGTCTTGCCGCTGCCGAGAAACCCGGTGATCAGCGATACCGGAAGTCGCTCGGCGGACTTGTCGCTCTCGAACAGGCTCATCGGCATCCTCAACCTCTGGTCTTATTTTTGTCGCTAGACAACAGCCTAATGGAGGAGGAGCATGCCGAAAATAAGTTTTTAAGCCCGGCTTACAGGGCACAACCTGGGAGGAAACGATGGACGATGAGATCAGGGGCGACGAGCAAAAGGGTGGGACCGATCGCCGGACCTTGCTTCGCACCGCAGGCCTCGCAGGCGCGGCCGGCGCGGCGCTCGCGGGCTCGATGCATGGCAAGTTCTCGCTCGCGCCGATCACCGAAGCCCAGGCGCAGACCGCCGCCACGCCCAAGGGTGTCGACAAGCCATGGTGGCCTTCAAAATGGGGCAAGGATGACGAGGCCGGCGCATCCAACCACATGACGCCGGCGAAGGTCCTCGATGCGGCGAAATGGATCAAGGACGGCAAGATCTACAAGATCGGCCGCGTCTACGAGCAAGGCATGCCGTTGTTCGGCGCGCGCGCGTTCTCGCTGCGCATTCCCGGTAGTCCGACCGGTGGCCCGTTCGGCGACAACAAGCTGGTGTATCATGACGAATTTCTCGCCACGGAGATCGGCCAGACCGGTACACAGTTCGATGGCCTCGGCCACATCGGCATCCAGCTGGGCAAGGACGGCGACAAGAGCGAGATGCGGTTCTACAACGGCTTCACCGCCGCAGAGATCAGCGATGCGTATGGTCTCAAGAAGCTCGGCGTCGAGAAGCTCAATCCCATCTTCACCCGCGCTCATCTCCTCGACATGGTCGCGCTCAAGGGCGGGATGATGGATGCCGGCCAGGAGATCACCGCGGCCGATATCAAGGCGGCGCTCCAGAAGCAGAACATCCCCGAGAGCGACATCAAGCCGGGCGACGCGATCATGTTCCACACCGGCTGGGGCTCGCTGTGGATGAAGAACAATGATCGCTTCAACAGCGGAGAGCCGGGCATCGGCCTCGACGCTGCCCGGTGGGTGATCGAAAAGGATCTCGCCCTCACGGCCGCCGACACCTGGGCGGTCGAGGTGGTCCCCAATCCCGACAAGTCGCTCGCCTTCGTGGTCCATGCCGAATTGCAGACCAAGCACGGCATCCACAACCACGAGAACCTGATATTCGACGAGCTCATCGCCGACAAGAAGTATCAGTTCGTCTATTCCTTCACGCCCGCCCCGATCAAGGGCGCGACGGGAAGCAACGGTTGTCCGATCGCGATCACCTGAGGAGGCCGCATCGGCGCGTGGGCGGAGGCTGCCGCCCACGCCTGTTCGCTAGCCGCGCCCGCGATAGGGCGCCACGCCCTGGTCCGGCACCCACAGGCCCTTCGGCACGCGGCCGGTCTGCCAGAACACGTCGATCGGGATGCCGCCGCGCGGATACCAGTAGCCGCCGATGCGCAGCCATTTCGGCTTGATCTCGGACGCGATGCGCTTGCCGATC
>NZ_JBFULT010000895.1:0-1885 GCF_054049755.1 Bradyrhizobium sp. P5_C11_2 | reverse complement strand
CTGGTGGCGCTGCGGCAATGGAGCGAGGCGTTCGACGATCACCCAGAGGAGATCGCAACCATCCTGGTCGATCGCGAGAAAGGCCGCCCGGTGAAGAAGCTCGAAATGCGCGCGGAGGACGGCCGCCTGCTCAGCCACGCGGATACGATGGTGAAGCCGCGGCGGGGCCGGAACGCAGGTCGTTCGCAACGTCTCGCTTGATGATGATGCCTGGTCCGACGCGTTTCAGCTCATGCTACCCGGCATGAAGCACCGGACTTTTGGATGACCGTCGAGGTAATGCTTCCACACCATCGTCCATCCGGCGCGATTGGGCTGYTTGACGACGGCGCCATCAGGCACATTCACCCATTCATCATCGATGCGAACGCGATAATTCACGCCGTCGGTGTCCCAATCCGGATCGGAGACGATGTACCCGTCAGCATTGGTGCAGCACTGTCCAAATTCGCTGTGCAGACTCTCGAACCACGACTTGAGAGGCGAACTGGCGTAACGGCCGTCGTCGCGCCCGAGCGCCGGCGCCGCAAGCGCGATCACGGCCGACAGCAGCACCACGCATGTGACCTTGAACATCCTTGTCTCCGCGAGTCATTCGCCGCGAGCATGCGCGCGCAGGCACGCGCCTGAACCAGGTTCAGTCCGCCGGAAAGTGGCAGTGAGATTTACGAGTTGGCCTCGAGCGCGTCGGTCAGTTCGTCGACATAGGGCTTGCTTTCGGTCAGCCCTTCGGCCGCGGCCAGCTCGAAGCCGCGTTTCCTGCCCTCCGCGAGGCCCTGCGCAATCATACGTACGACAATATCTGTTTCGTCGCTTGTTAAGCGCCTCAGGGATGTCCACGACTTCAGGATCTCGCGGGCGCGCCACAGATCCGTCCCGACGAATGGAAGCGGCTTGATCGACATCTCCGCAAACCTCCAACCTCGCGAGGACAAATCTACCACAGCCGCAATTGCTCCAGGCATGCATTTTCAAGCGCTGAAGTGGGATGTTCGCTCGGTGGACCGCATGCCAATGGCCCGTGGAAAACGAACACCGCAGCGCGGACGGCGCCAAGCGCAATGCGGCTCCATCTTGTGGCACGGCAGCGTGGATGCTGCTTCGCCCACCTCACCATTGCTCCGCCGCGCTCGCAATGACGACGTAGTGGGACTTGTACAAAATTTAGACAGCGTCAAAGATGGCTGGACACCCAAAGTGGCACCACCATGCCCCTGCTCGTCATCGTCTATTTTTCCATCACCGGCACCACCGAGAAGCTGGCGCATGCGATGGCGCGCGCGGCGGATGGCATGGCGGACGTCGCGCTCTGTCGCATCACAGGCGACGACATCGTGTCAGGCCGGTTCCAGAATGAGAGCTTACTGGAAACGATTGACGGCGCTAGCGCCGTTGCATTTGGCAGTCCCACCTACATGGGCGGGCCCGCGGCCCAATTCAAAGCTTTTGCGGACGCTTCGAGCGACAGATGGAGCAAGCAAGCCTGGGCCAACAAGATCGCAGCCGGGTTCACCACAGGCGCCTGCGCAAGTGGCGATCAACTCCACACGCTGACCTACTTTACGATCCTGGCCGCTCAGCACGGCATGCTCTGGTGCGGACTCGACATTCCCGGAGGCGAGGATCCGCGCGGCCGTAATCGTTTGGGCAGCCAGCTCGGCCTGGCGACACACCTGGTCGACGGCTCGTTGCCGCAGAGCGACCTCAGCACGGCCGAATATCTCGGCCAGCGATTGGCCAGAATGGCAAACCGTAACGGCTAACCGCACCGTCATTGCGAGCGCAGCGAAGCAATGACGAGGTCAGCGCGCTCCAATCTAACACCCGTCACCCTGAGGTGGCCGCTCCTTTAGCGGCCCTCGAAGGGTTAGCGGCCCTCGAAGGG
>NZ_JBFULT010000894.1:0-1886 GCF_054049755.1 Bradyrhizobium sp. P5_C11_2 | reverse complement strand
CGTCCACGACGCCCCGAGCGCCGCGCTGAAGGCTGACCCGTCGGTCCTCGAGCGCCACCTCGGCGTCGCAGGGGCGGCGGCCCACTAAAATATCCCGGGAGAAGAAAATGCAGCGAACCAAAGCCCCCTTCCGCGCCGACGAGGTCGGCAGCCTCCTGCGTCCGGCCAAGATCAAGGAAGCCCGCGCCAGGCTGGAGAAGGGCGAGATCTCGGCCGACGATCTGCGCAAGATCGAGGACATGGAGATCGAGAAGGTCGTGCACAAACAGGCCTCGGTCGGCCTGAAGCTCGCGACCGACGGCGAATTCCGCCGCTCCTGGTGGCATTTCGACTTCCTGGCCAAGCTCACCGGCTGCGAAATGTTTCACCCGGACACGGGCATCCAGTTCGCGGGCGTCGAGACGCGGCATGACGCGGTGCGGGTGATCGGCAAGCTCGATTTCCCCGATGACCACCCGATGCTCGACCACTTCAAGTTCCTGAAGAAGTACGCCGACCAGGCCCACGTCACCGCCAAGATGACGATTCCGTCGCCGGCCGTGCTGCACTTCCGCGGCGGCCGCAAGGCGATCTCCAAGGATGTCTATCCCGATCTCGACGCCTTCTACGAGGACCTCGGCAAGACCTACCGCAAGGCGGTGAAGGCGTTCTATGACGCAGGCTGCCGCTATCTCCAATTCGACGACACCGTGTGGGCCTATCTCTGCTCGCAGGACGAGTTGCAGAAGGCGCGCGAGCGCGGCGACAATCCGGACGGCCTCCAGCAGATCTATGCGCGCATCATCAACTACGCGCTGGCTGAGAAGCCGGCCGACATGGTGGTGACGACGCATGTCTGCCGCGGCAATTTCCGCTCGACCTGGATCTCCTCGGGCGGCTACGAGCCGGTGGCCGAGACCATGCTCGCCGGCACCAATTACGACGGTTACTTTCTGGAATACGATTCCGACCGTGCCGGCGGCTTCGAGCCGCTGCGCTTCCTGCCCAAGGGCAACAAGGTCGTCGTGGTCGGTGTCATCACCTCGAAGTTCGGCGAGCTCGAGAAGAAGGACGACATCAAGCGCCGCCTCGAAGAGGCCGCGAAATTCGCCCCGCTGGGGCAGCTCGCGCTGTCCCCGCAATGCGGCTTCGCCTCGACGGAAGAGGGCAACATCCTCTCCGAGGAGGAGCAGTGGGCCAAGCTCAGCCTCGCGGTGGAGATCGCGAAGGACGTGTGGGGCAACTGAGCTCCACGTCCACAACTGGTGCGAGGCGGAAAGCCTCGCCATTTCCTCGGTGTCATCCCGGCGAAGGCCGGGATCCATAACCACAGGGAGCAATTTGGCGAAGATCGGTCGTTCGGTACTCCGACCGTCCATCATCGATAGAATCCGCGGTATGGGTCCCGGCCTTCGCCGGGACGACACTGCGGTTGTGGCTATCCCGTCCGCATCATCGGCCCAAGCATCTCGTGGACATCATAGGTCATGACCGCGAGCAGCGCGGCGAGCGCCAGATATGCACTGCCATATTCGAGCTTGGTCTGGAGCGGTACGCCGTAATAGGCGACGTTCTCCGGTGCGTTCGGATCGTATCGCCATGCGCTGATCAGTTGCGGGGTTGCCAGGATCGCGACGATGAGCAGCATCGGGCTTGGCCGGTACAGCATCAGCGCGACCAGGATCGGCACGCCGACGAACCAGATCCGCGGACTGAGGACGGCCGTCACCCGGCCGCCGTCGAGCGGTGAGATCGGCAGCAGATTGAACAGATTGAGGAACAGCCCCGCGTAGGAGATCGCGAGCAATAGCCCGCTGTCTTCCGATCTCGCCCACAAATATACCCCGAGCGCGGCGGCCGTCCCGACCACTGGGCCCGCGATCGCCACATAAGCCTCGGTCTCGACG
>NZ_JBFULT010000893.1:0-1893 GCF_054049755.1 Bradyrhizobium sp. P5_C11_2 | reverse complement strand
GTTCCCTCCGGCACCGACCAGTCGAGCCGGTCGCGCCCCCCGGAGGTGGTGTCACCCGACACCCCGGCATTGATCATGGCGACATCTATGCCTTTGTCCTGCAAGGATTTTTGGAGTTTGGCGGGAAATGCCTCCTGGCCCGGAAGGCCGARGCCGGCGCTCAGGGAATCGCCGAGGACGACGAGCTTGATCGGTTTCGCCGCAGGTTGGGTCTGGGCCGAGGCCGTATTTGCGACCGTCATCAAAGCGAGCATCAACACGGCTATGTGCATGAACAATCCGTAACGCCTCTCGACCGCGTGTGCGGAGTTGCCATATGACCGGACCATGGACAGTCGCATCGAATCCTCTTCGCTCGCCGGCACCACGCCGGACACCATCGCCATCTCCAACGTCAATCTCTCACTGGGTACCGGCGCGGCACGCGTTCACATCCTCAAGGATATCAGCCTGCGGGTGGGCCGTAGCGAGACGATCGGCCTGATTGGCCCGTCAGGCTCGGGCAAATCCACGCTGCTGATGGTGATGGCGGGGTTGGAGCGTCCTGATAGCGGAGAGGTGGTGGTCAACGGCACGCCTTTCAATGCCCTCGACGAGGACGCGCTCGCCCGCTTCCGCGGCCGCCAGGTCGGCATCGTCTTCCAGTCCTTCCACCTGATCCCGACCATGACGGCGCTCGAGAACGTCGCCGTCCCGCTCGAACTCGCCGGCAATCCCGATGCGGCAAAACGCGCGGCACAGGAGCTGCAATCGGTCGGGCTCGGCGACCGCCTGCATCACTATCCGACCCAGCTCTCCGGCGGCGAGCAGCAGCGCGTCGCGCTCGCCCGCGCGCTGGCGCCCGATCCCGCCATCCTCGTCGCCGACGAGCCGACCGGCAATCTCGACGAGGCGACCGGCAAGCAAATCGTCGATCTGCTGTTCGGCAAGCATGCCGAGCGCGGCATGACGCTGGTGCTGGTCACCCACGATGCCTCGCTCGCGCATCGCTGCGATCGCGTGATCCGCCTGCGTTCGGGCCGCATCGACACCCAGACGACGCAAGCATGAGCGCCGCCGCCGAACCGTTCGTGCGCCCCAATGGCGTCGCCCTGTCATTGCGCTACGCGCTGCGCGAATTGCGCGGCGGCCTGCGCGGCTTCTACGTCTTCATTTCCTGCATCGCGCTCGGCGTGATGGCGATCGCCGGCGTCGGCTCGGTCTCGGCGAGCCTCAGCGATGGTCTCGCGCGCGAGGGCCGCACGCTGCTCGGCGGCGATGTCTCGTTCGTGCTGTTCCAACGCGAGGCCAAGCCGGAGGAAGTCGCCTTCCTGCGCTCGCGCGGCACYGTCTCGATCGCGGCCACCCTGCGCGGCATGGCGCGCTCGGCCGAGGGCAAGCTGGCGCTGGTGGAGATGAAGGCGGTCGACGGCAGCTACCCGATGCTGGGACAATTGACGCTGGCGCCACCGCTGCCGCTGTCCGATCTGCTCGCGGAGCGCGACGGCGCATTCGGCGCCGCCGCCGATCCGACGCTGCTGGCGCGACTCTCGCTGAAGACCGGCGACCGCGTCACCATCGGAGCTGCGACCTTCCAGATCCGCAGCACCGTCGAAGCCGAGCCCGACAAGCTCGCCGGCGGCATCGGCTTCGGCCCGCGCTTCCTGATCAGCGAGGCGGGCTTGCACGCCACCGGCCTGATCCAGCCCGGCAGCCTGGTGCGCTGGGTCTACCGGGTGAAGCTGCCGGACGCCGCCAACAGCGACCGCGCCACCGACGCGTTCATCGCCGATGCGCGCAGCGCCGCGCCGCAGGCCGGCTGGGAGGTCCGCAGCCGCTCCAATGCCTCGCCGCAGCTCGAACGCAATATCAACCGCTTCACGCAGTTTCTGACGCTGGTCGGCCTCGCCGCCC
>NZ_JBFULT010000892.1:0-1903 GCF_054049755.1 Bradyrhizobium sp. P5_C11_2 | reverse complement strand
CTCTATCGCACACCGCTCGACCCCGTGCCGGCTTGGCAGCGCTAGGCGTTCCGATTCCATCGGAACGGGACTTTAGTCGTCGAGCGCCGGCGGCTCGAACCAGTTCGTCAGCGACAATCCGCCGTCGACGACGAAGGCCGCGCCGGTGACGTAGCCTGYGAGCTTGTTCGACAGCACTGCCAGCGCCATCGGCGCGAGGTCGTTGGCCTCGCCGAGACGCCCGAGTGGAATGTGCCGCGCCAATGAGGGATCCGCGACGAATCCGCCGGCCGCGATCGCGCCGGGCACCAGCGCGTTGACGCGGATGTCGTGGCGGCCGAACGTCTTGGCCAGCTCCTTCACCAGCATCGCCATCCCGGCTTTCGCCGTCGAATAATGCGGCAGGTTGCGCGGCGTGCCTGCATGCAGCGAGGTGAGAAACAGGAACGAGCCCGGCCGCTTCGCCGCGATCAGCCGCTTGGCGATCTCGCGCGCCAGATGAAAGCCGGCGTCGAGATTGACCGCATGCATCTCCTGCCAGATCCTGCGATCGACCGCGAGCGCATGATCGGCCTCCCGCCGCGGCGGCGATGCGCTGTGGACGAAATGCGTCACCTCGCCCAGCGCTGCGTGCGCGGTGGCGAGCAGTGCATCGCACGCGTCCAGCTCGGCGAGATCGCCGACCCAGGGCACGGCCAATTCAGGCCTGCTGCTCGCGCTGATCGCGGCACTCACCCGCTCCGCCTTCACATCGGCGAACACCGTTCGGACGCCCTCGCCGACCAGGGCCTGCGCGATCGCACGGCCGATGCCGTTGCCCGCGCCGGTGACGAGCGCCGTATCGTGTGCGGGATCGAACGGCGTACTGAACAGGCTCATGTCGATCTCCGGGGCCGGGGCGCGCTACGTTAGCGTACCGAGCGGACGGACGACAATMGCGTCGCGGCACCATTGCGGAGCGGCGCGCCGGGCGCTAGCCTCCCGAAAAAATCGAGGAGGTACCAAGGATGCGCTACGGTTTTCTGATCACGGGCCTGTTGCTGCTTGCCGCGCCGGCCCAGGCGGCCGATCCGCGGTCGACCTATGTGACGATGGTCTTGCAGGCCTTCGCCGCCAGGGTGGAATGCCCCAACACGGATCTCGTCTATCAGGACCTGGTGCAGAAGGCGCAGCAGATGCAGCTGCCCGACGGCATCACCGAAAAGGTGCGCAAGGCGATCGCCTGGATGCATACCGGCGGCAAGATGGGCGAGAAGCAGGACGACGACCTGATGGCCGAGGTCGCGGTCGCGACGCAGGCGACCGATATGGACCAGCGCCGCCTCGGCATGCCCGGCTGGTGCGAGGCCCAGAAGACCAATCTCGCCGGCCTGATCCGCAGCAAGGGCGGCTAGACGGTTTTCCCGGGCATTAAGCACGGCGCGGCGGAACCACCGCCGCGGCCAATATTCGTCACAATCCTCGCCAGCATGCGGGCCTCTTCGAATTCGAACAGGAACCCCTCATGCGGATGATCCATGTCGTCTTCGCCGCCACGCTCGCGGCCGTCACGGCGCTGACCGCCCCCTTGCTGGCGAAGAATTCAGGCACCCAGAAAGCCGAGGACAAATCGCCCTCCTCGACCTGCAGCGCGTATCAGCAGACACCGAATGGTACCTGGGAGYAGCTCCCCTGCAAGGAGACCGGCGATCGCAGTCAGCCGCAAACCCAACGGTCCCAGTCGCAGGGAACCGAGCACGAGGACCGCTGAGGCGTTTCCTGGCCGGCGATCAGCTGTGGTGCGGTCCACGCATGATCTTCATGGCATCCTCGATGTGACGCCACTCCTTGGCCTCATCGGCCTCGCCGCGGCCCTCGCAGGCCACGGCCTGCTCGGCGGCCTTCGCAATCGCAGCGAAGCCGTGCCGTTCGAGCATCTGGCGTG
>NZ_JBFULT010000891.1:0-1907 GCF_054049755.1 Bradyrhizobium sp. P5_C11_2 | reverse complement strand
TTCACGGGCGATCTCGGCACCCAGCGCGGGGATCGAGCAGCCATGACCGGGATTGTCGCGATGCAGCGTCGAGAGATAGGTCTCGACGATCTGAGTGAACTGCTTCTCGGGCGCGACCTGATCGGACTGCTTGCGCCAGTGCTCCATCGAGCGGTCCATCGCATAACCGAAGGCCTCGATCACCAGCGCCTCGCGGGAATCGAAATGCGCGTAGAAGCCGCCATGGGTCAGGCCCGCCTCCTTCATGAGGTCGGCGACGCCGATGCCGTGGGCGCCCTTTTCGCGCAGCCGCACGGAAGCCTTCTTCACGATGCGATCGTGGGTTTCCTGCTTGTGTTCCCGGGAGTAGCGCATGCGGCTCTCATTGAATGTCGGAGGTCATTTCATAACACGCAAATGCCGCGAATGGCTTCTTAATTCGCATTTAAATTGTTACCAATCATGGAAAAGGTTGCAGTTGCATGGACTGCGAGCRCGCCCTTGCCGTCGCGGACGAAGCCTTCGGTGTAGCTGCTCTGGCGTCCCAGCTTGATCACTTTACCTTCGGCGGAGATCACCCCGGAACGGACCGAGAGCGGACGCAGGAAGGTCAGCTTCAGATCGAGCGTGACGGACCCCTGCCCGGCCTCCAGCCTGGTCGAAACCGCGCATCCCATGGCGGTGTCGAGCAGCGCCGCGGCGGTCGCCCCGTGCAGGAGGCCGATGGTATTTTCGAGATCCTCGCGCGGCTCCAGTTCCATCACGATCCGGCCCGGCTCGACCACGGCCATGGTGAAGCCAATCAGTTTTGCGAAGGGTGGCGGCGGCAGCCGACCGTCGCGGATCCCGAGCATGGCGTCCATACCGGAAAGCCCCATCGCCGCCTTGGCGACCGGCGCCGGCACCTGCCAGTCCACCACGCGCTCGCGCCGTTGCGCCGGCGAATACAGATCGAGTTGGTCGATGTTGGTCATGGCCGCCCCTTTGTATGATATGTGTCATACTATGCTGCGGACTTCGCGCTGGCAACTCCGTCTCCCGCCCGCTTGACAAGCACGGCGTTTCGGCCCGGAAGTGAGCACGGCCTGCGCTCCCTCGCGCGCGTCCACGAAACCTCCGAGACCCCGCCATGGAAATGCTCAATCAACACTGCGGCGTGACGCGCGATGCGCGCGGCGTCGTTCATGTCACGATCTGCAACGCCGGCTCGCTCAACATCCTGGGCTCGCCCGTGACCGACGCGGTCCGCCAAGGCTTGCAGCAGCTTGCCTCCGATCGCGGCATCCGTGTCGTGGTGCTGCGCGGCCAGAGCGAGAAGAGCATGATCGGCGGCGCCGACATCAAGGAGATGGCCAGGCTCGACCAGAAGTCCGCGGAAGCCTTCATCAGCCGCCTGCGCGATCTCTGCGAGGCCGTGCGCGCCTTCCCGGCCCCGGTGATCGCACGCATGCCCGGCTGGTGCCTTGGCGGCGGGCTCGAAGTGGCGGCCGCCTGCGATTTCCGGATCGCAGGCCACGATGCGCATTTCGGCATGCCGGAGGTCCGCGTCGGCATTCCCTCCGTAATCCACGCCGCGCTGCTGCCGCGCCTGATCGGCTGGGCCCGCGCGCGCTGGCTGGTGATGACGGCGGAGAACATCGACACGCCGACCGCGCTGGCCTGGGGACTGGTGGACAAGGTCGCCGCGCCCGGCGGACTGGATGCCGAGGTCGAGCACCTTGTGAAGGCGCTGCTCGAATGCGGCCCCGAGGCACTCCGGTCGCAGAAGGCGCTGCTGCGGCAGTGGGAGGAACTGCCGCTGACGGAGTCGGTGAATTTGAGCGTCAAGGTGTTCGGCGAGTCGTTTTTGACCGACGAGCCGACGCGGCTGATGCAGGCGTTTGTGAACAGGAAGCGGTAGTCTCGCAAGGACAAGCGCCTCCTTGCGA
>NZ_JBFULT010000890.1:0-1908 GCF_054049755.1 Bradyrhizobium sp. P5_C11_2 | reverse complement strand
TGTTGGTCGCGTCCTTCAGCGACGCATTGTCGTGTTCGGCAATCAGAAGCGTCGTCATCAGAGCACCCCGGCTTCGTTCTTGAGTTTCGACACCAGCTCGGCGACGTCCTTGACCTTGACGCCCGCCTTGCGGCCCGCCGGCTCCGTCGTCTTGAGAACCTCGAGACGTGCGGTGGCGTCGACGCCGTAATCGGCGACGGTCTTCTCCGCGATCGGCTTCTTCTTCGCCTTCATGATGTTGGGCAGCGACGCATAGCGCGGCTCGTTGAGACGCAGATCGGTGGTGACGATCGCCGGTCCCTTCAGCTTGACGGTCTGCAGGCCGCCATCGACTTCGCGGGTGACCTTGAAGTCGCTTCCGTCGACCTCGAGCTTCGAGGCGAAGGTCGCCTGCGACCAGCCGAGCAGCGCCGCCAGCATCTGGCCAGTCTGGTTCGAGTCGTCGTCGATCGCCTGCTTGCCGAGGATGATCAGGCCGGGCTGCTCTTCGTCCRCGATCTTCTTCAGGATCTTCGCGACCGCGAGCGGCTCGACGATGCCGTCGGCCTTCACCAGGATGCCGCGGTCGGCGCCCATGGCGAGACCGGTGCGGATCGTCTCCGACGCCTGCGCCGGTCCAATGGAGACCACCACGACCTCGGTGGCCTTGCCGCCTTCCTTCAGGCGCAACGCTTCCTCGACCGCGATTTCGTCGAACGGGTTCATCGACATCTTGACGTTGGCGAGTTCAACGCCCGATCCATCGCCCTTGACGCGGACCTTGACGTTGTAATCGACCACCCGCTTTACCGGCACTAAGACCTTCATCGATCCTCTTTCACTCAATTTGGGAGGGGGGTTATCAACTGGCGCGGAACCTAAAGGCCTGATCCGGCCCGGTCAACGCGCGCAGGGCCTAATTTWAGCCCCTCGAAATGCGCTGCTCAATGGGTCAGCGATTCTGGCCCGGAACCCAGAGCACATCGCCGGCACCGTTATGGTTGGCGGCGCGGCTTGCCACGAACAGGAAATCCGACAGGCGGTTCATATACTGGATGCCAGCCGCGCCGACCGGTTCGGCAGGCTGGGCCGCCAGTTCCACCATCACGCGTTCCGCCCGGCGGCATATCGTGCGCGCGACATGGAGATGGGCCGCCGCCGGCGTGCCGCCCGGCAGCACGAAGGAGGTGAGCGGCGCGAGCTTGTCGTTGAGCGCGTCGATGTCGCGCTCGAGCCGCTCGACCTGGCTCGCCACCACCCGCAGCCGCTCGGCCTTTTTGGTTTCCTTGCCTTCCCGCTCAGGCACCGCGAGATCGGCGCCGAGGTCGAACAGGTCATTCTGGATCCGGCCGAGCATCGCATCGAGCTCGGGCGCGTCCCCGGTATGGAGCCGGACCACGCCGATCGCGGCATTGGTCTCGTCGACAGTGCCATAGGCTGCGATGCGCAGATCGTATTTCGGACGGCGTTCGCCGGAGCCGAGCGCCGTCGTGCCGTCGTCACCGGTCTTCGTATAGATGCGATTCAGCACAACCATGTTTACCGCCCCATCGCCCAGACCGCGATCATGGCAATGACGATCGCCACGAACTGAAGCAGCACGCGCCAGCGCATCAGCTTCTGCGAGGTATTGGGCGAGCCGCCCCGCATCATGTTGACGAGACCGAGCAGCAGCACCACCGCCACGGCGCCGRCCGCCACCGGCAGGATGAAAGTACTCAAGAGAGATGCCATTGGGGCTAGATAACACCGTGTGCGCCGGTCCGCCATCGTCTCAGCCGGTCATTCCGGGGCGGGCCCGTTGGCGCGAGCCCGGAATCCATCTGGCCGCATCACGTATGGCGAAATGGATTCCGGGCTCGTGCTTCGCACGCCCCGGAATGACGACGGGGACGCTTCGCGATCTGGCTTTTAAGCCAATAATATCAG
>NZ_JBFULT010000889.1:0-1913 GCF_054049755.1 Bradyrhizobium sp. P5_C11_2 | reverse complement strand
GAACGTGTCCACGACAAGCGCCTCGGACGCCGCCAGCGCTTCGACTTGTCCAAGCAACAGCGGATGCTCCTTGCCGCGCGCAATCAGGCGCGCCGCGGGCGTGTCGAGGACGAGGCTCGTGCTTTCGACTTCGGCCGTGAGTGCCGGAATCCCGGCTGACCGCGCCGCGTTGGCCGCGCGGTCGAGCGCCGCGCGCGCGTCTTTCGATCTGAGCCGCCTGATCGCGATGCCGGCGACCACGAGCTCGCGGACGACCTGGGATGCAGGCGGCAGTGGTGATGCGCCGAGTTCGGCCAGCGTACGCTCGGCCTCGTCGAGGCGCCCGACGAGGAGGAGGCGCCGGGCCTCGATGTGACCGGCATGGGCGGCATTGACGAGATCGCCGTGTTTTTCGAGCGTCGCCCGCGCGGCTGCGAGGGTTTTCACCGGCCAGTTCAGGTCGCGTGAGACGAGCGCGATCTCGGCTTCGGCCACCACGCATCTTGCGCGCGCCACGGCCTCTCGCGGACCGAAGGCGCGCGCCGCGCTTCGCAGCAGCGACTTCGCCTTCGCGAGATCGCCGAGCTGTGCCATCGCGATCCCGCGCAGCGCCAGCGAAGGTGCATCGTTGCGCAACGCAACACGGTTCAAGGCGCCGAGCGGATCGCCGGCTTCGAGCGCGCGCGCGGCAGCCGTGATCAGCGATTCCATTCAAATCCCGCCACACTTGTTACTCCCACCGCGCAACCGCTTGGTGCCAGAAATCGTTGACGGCCGACAATGTGCGGTGAGTGGCGGGCAGTTCCGCGTCCGTCGTAGCGCAACGCGGAACGACCGCCAAGGCAACAGGTTTGGAGAGCGATGATGACTTCAGCAGACAACGCAGGAACTAACGGACAGGCCGCCATGCAAACACCGCCGGTGGTGTCGCCGCAGGACTGGGAGGCAGCCCGTCAGCAACTGCTCGTGAAGGAAAAGGCGCATACCCGTGCCCGCGACGCGCTGGCCGCCGAGCGCCGGCGCATGCCGTGGATGGCCGTCAACAAAACCTATGCGTTCGAGGGGCCCGGCGGCAAGATCAGTCTGCTCGATCTGTTCCAGGGCCGGCGGCAGCTGATCGTCTACCGGGCCTTCTTCGAGCCGGGCGTGTTCGGCTGGCCCGATCAGGCGTGCCGCGGTTGCTCGATGGTGGCCGATCAGGTCGCCCATGTCTCGCACCTGAACGCGCGGGACACCACGCTCGTCTTCGCCTCGCGTGCGCCCCAGGCGGATATCGCGCGGCTGAAGAAGCGGATGGGCTGGACCATGCCATGGGTCACCGTCACGGACAGTTTTGACGCCGATTTCGGCGTGGACGAATGGCACGGCACGAACGTGTTCTATCGCGACGGCGACCGCATCTTCCGCACGTATCTGGTCAAGAGCCGCGGCGACGAGCAGATGGGCGGCACCTGGAACTATCTCGACATCACGCCGCTCGGCCGGCAGGAGGTCTGGGAGGACTCGCCGAAAGGCTATCCGCAGACCCCGACCTACAAATGGTGGAACTGGCACGACAGCTACGCGGAAGGTGCGGCGCCCGACAAGCGGTGGGTCGAGGTGTCGGACGCCGGCGAGAAGGCGCTCCGCGAGGCGGGCGCGTGACCGAGATCTGCTCCGTCGGCGCGGCCGCCGGCACCAGCCGTGTGGCCGCGCATCGCCTCGCCAGATGGCTGGCGCTCGCGGCCACGCCGACCTTCGCGATCATGGCCGTGCTGACGGCCGTGCTCGGCGGCGGCCCGGCGGACATGCTCTGCTCCGCCGGAGGCGGATTGTCTCTCGGCGGAATGGTCCCGATGTATCTCCTGATGAGTGCGTTTCATGCGTCGGCGTGGCTGAGGCTGATGTCGGAGCGGAGAGGCCGCGGCGGGCGGTGACGTCCATCGGGATCTGCT